>NZ_JAKKSC010000014.1:0-126297 GCF_025653705.1 Shewanella sp. SM87 | reverse complement strand
CACATTAGCTTGCTCAGTTTGTGGTGATAGACGTTGCCGCCATTTATAAAATGACATGGTGCTCAGTTGATGGGTTTGGCAAAACTCAGTGATGCTCAGCTCTGATGTGTGCCATAAGTCGATTAATTGCTGCCATTGTGCAGCGTTGCGGTAAGCTCGCTTTGCCATATCACTCTCCTGTAATGATGAGTGCACAGCTTATCGCGCGATCTTAAGTGGGAATAGGACGTCCTAAAATGGACGCTTACCGTAACTCAACTGTCTTGCTTTGGGGCATTAGCTTTTTAGCTGAACGAATAGCTAAAGGGATTGTTAAGATTGCCATTGTTGCAACAGTGATCGTTGGCGGCATGGCCGCCATTTACTATCTGCCCAATATGGATATAAAAAATATCGCTTTATGATGATAACAACACGCTCAGTTTAATAATCAAAACCTTGCTGTGCCTTGATACCCGCTTCAAAGGCGTGTTTCAGCGGCTGCACTTCGCTCACAGTATCAGCTAATTCGATAATCGCCCGATGACAAGCGCGGCCAGTGATAATCACATGCTGCATGGGTGGACGATTCTTAAGTGCGCTAAGGACACGTTCCACATCCAGATAGTGATAGCTCACCATGTAGGTCAGCTCATCGAGCATCACGCAATCTATGCTCTCATCTTGCAGCAGCTTTTCAGCAGCTTCCCAAGCGAGTACGGCGGCGGCGGTATCTTTTTCTTTATCTTGGGTTTCCCAGGTAAAACCTGTGCCCATCACATGAAACTCAACCCCTGCACCTTCGAGTAAATTGCGCTCACCGCACTCCCAAGTGCCTTTGATAAATTGCACTACCGCGGCTTTTTTACCGTGACCGACAGCGCGGGCCACTGTGCCAAAACCTGAGGTCGATTTGCCTTTACCGTTACCGGTTAACACTAGCAGAATCCCCTTCTCCTCTTGGGCGGCGGCAATTTTAGCATCCACACCGGCTTTCACTTTCTGTTGGCGAGCCTTGTGGCGTTCGGCCTTGATTTGTGCTTGTTCGTTGTCGTTCTGTGCTGTCATGGTCTTCTCTTCACTCTGCTGCTAAAAATGTCTGCTTCTAAAACTTATGCTTCTAAAATTGGCTGTAATTTTTGCATGTCTAAATGCTCGGCTAACACATCGGCTAAACGATCGAGTTGCTGCTCACGTATTTGATTGATATCTATCGCCTTAGCATCGTTTAATCCCGCCCAGCGCAAAATCAACTGACACGCATCAGGGCTATCAAACAGCCCATGTAAATAAGTGCCAAGGATTTGCCCGTCATCGCTTTGCAGGCCATCAGCAAAGCTCACAGATGTGGATTCAGGGATTAACTGCAAGGGCACATTCGTTTGTTCAAGCCTAGGGATAAGATAGCTTGATTCACCGCAGTGGATTTCATAGCCCTTCACAGCAACCTTTTGCCCAAGTAACGTTAGCTCACCGCTCACTCGCCGTAACTGTTTTTCGGCTTTGAGTTCTGTGCTCAGCGGCAGGTAGCCAAGTCCTGCGGTATCGCCCGCACTGTCTTCAATACCTAAGGGATCGGCAATGCTTTGGCCTAGCATTTGATAGCCGCCACAAACGCCTAGCACTTTTCCGCCGTAACGCAGGTGTGTGGCAATATCTTTATCCCAGCCTTGCTGGCGTAAAAAGGCCAAATCGGCGCGCACATTCTTACTGCCGGGCAAGATCAATACATCGGCGGCGGGCAAATGAGTCGCGTGATTTGCGGCTTGAGTTTGCAACGACACATAATCAAAATCAATATCGGGATGCAGCCGCAGCGGATCAAAATCCGTGTGATTACTGATCCTTGGGTACACTAATACCCGTACTTTTAAGCGGCTGTTAGCGCCTTTAGTCGGCGAGCTTATCAGCGCATCTTCGGCATCGAGATGTAAATCATGCAGATAAGGCAACACGCCTAAAACAGGCTTTTGAGTATAAGCTTCAAGCCAATCGAGGCCAGATTGCAACAGGCTAATATCACCACGGAAACGGTTGATCACAAAGCCCTTTACCCGCGCTTGTTCGGATTCTGATAACAAGGCCAAGGTCCCGACCAAATGGGCAAATACGCCACCTTTATCAATATCGGCAATGATAATCACAGGACAATCTACGGCTTCGGCAAATCCCATGTTGGCAATATCACCTTCACGCAGATTGACCTCCGCCGGACTGCCCGCGCCTTCCACCACTATGGTTTGATACTGGGCCGTCAATCGCTCGAAGGATTCCAGCACAGCGCCAAGCGCCATTGCCTTGTAATCCTTAGATTTAGGCCCAAAAAAGGCTGAGGCTTCCAGCGTCGTCAGGGCTTTGCCATGAACAATAATTTGCGCACCCGTGTCCGAGCTAGGTTTAAGCAGTATGGGATTAAAATCGGTATGGGGCTCAAGATAACAGGCCACGGCTTGCAAGGCCTGTGCGCGGCCAATCTCGCCGCCATCAATAGTGACAGCGCTATTGAGCGCCATATTTTGCGGCTTAAAAGGCGCAACCTTAATCCCCTGACGAGCGAGCAAACGACAAATGCCTGCGACTAAGGTGCTCTTGCCCGCATCCGATGTTGTGCCCTGCACCATCAAGACTGCCGCGCGCCGAGGTGAATTAACCGCAAGCGTATTAACTACAGGTGTGTCAGCGGTATCGAGTGCATTAGCACAGGCTGTGTTGTCTGTGTTTGGAGAGGACATAGGTTTAAAAGGCTTATTCTAGTTTGCAGTCATTAACATAACAGCTCAGTCTAAAAATAACTTAAGTATGCAACTTAAGCTTAAAACGTGGACTGAGCCCAAAGTCTAAAGTGGTTTCAATGCTAAGGGTAAACCCGCAACCACTAAGGTGACATTGTCAGCCAATGTGGCTACGGCTTGGTTTAACCAGCCCGCTTCATCGACAAATTGTCGGCTCAACTCACCTAAGGGCACTATGCCAGAACCGACTTCGTTACTGATCAAAATCACCACTCCCTCAAGCTCGACGAGGGAATCCACAAAAGCGGTTTTCTCGGCCTGCCAACTCGCATGAGCTTTATCGTCAGAGGTTGAAGTGGCAGAGGTTGAAACGGCAAAGGTGGAAGTGGCAAAGTCAGTCGCATTCCACTCAGTCGGCGCGGGTTCATCATCGATGTTAACGTTCGATGCAAGTAATTGATTCGTTAACCAAAGAGTTAAACAGTCTACTAAAATCACTCGCCCAGGTTTTGCTAACTGTTTTAACAGTGCAGTGAGGGCGAGCGACTCTTCAAACAATTGCCATTCGATACCATCGTCCGATCGTCCCGCTTGATGCTTGGCGATACGTGTCGCCATTTCATCATCTAGCGCCTGCGCAGTCGCCACATAGCAAGCATCGAAGCCAAGCGCAGTGTACTGACGCACTAAGGCTTCGCCGTAGCTACTCTTACCGCTACGGGCGCCGCCTAGGACGAGGTGGATCACAGTATGTTACCCACAACGAGCAATACAAAATAACACACGATTTCAGATATTTGCTGCGCCGCGCCTAAGGTATCACCCGTGTAACCGCCAATCTGGCGTCTAAAGATCACTATGATCAAACGGCGCAGTCCTATCATCACCAATAGCAATGACAATGCCGCTAACCCCTTGAGGAATAACAGCACTAATACGCCGCTGGCGATCAGGATAAGCAGCTCATTAATGCCTTGATGTTGCGATAGCGGCTTAGACTTACTGGTCTCGTCATCGCGGACATACTTTTCGCTAAAAATGATACTGGCTGATACCACACGGCTCACTGTGTGCGCGACGATAAGTGCTGAACCCGCAACGACAGGATCGTACAGGGCCAACTCGACTAGCAACTGCCATTTCAGCAGCAGGGCCAACATCAGCGCCAGTGCGCCATAACTGCCAAGGCGCGAGTCTTTCATGATCCGCAGCTTGTCTTCAGCCGTCCAACCCCCGCCAAAACCGTCGAAGGTATCGGCGAGGCCATCCTCATGGAATCCGCCCGTGAGCAAGACGCCAACCAACATAGCTAAAAGAACAGAAACGCCGGCGGGGAGCCAGTTCTGCGTCAGCCAAAACACTATGGCGCTTAACAAGCCGACCAGAAGACCGACGAGACCGAAATAACGGCTGGCCTTATTCAACTTATCGCTATCGACTTCGACCCACTTAGGCATAGGAATGCGGGTAAAATAGCCCATGGCAACTAAAAATAAATCTATCTCTTTGTGCCAGCTTTCGCGTTCTGACATAAAGCATCCTTAGTGAATTCACACTTGCTGCAAGGTTTAAAATTAAAACGGTTGGCTAAAGGCTATTATTTTAAATAAGTAAAATAAGCGACTTAGCAGAGCACATCATACAACAGCCTCAATCCCCGCATCACTAAAACTCGCCATTTGATTGTAAAAATTTACTGAGGCTTGAATAAGCGGCAATGCCAAGGCCGCCCCCGTACCTTCGCCTAATCTCAGCCCTAGGGATAATAAAGGTTTAGCCTGCAAAAATTCTAACATTCGCAGATGACCTTGCTCATCGGATTGATGGGCAAAAATCAAATAATCACGCACATTGGGGGCGATTTGCACCGCGACTAATGCCGCCGCTGTCGCGATAAAACCGTCCACGACCACCAGCATTTTACGTTCAGCGGCAGCTAACATAGCCCCCGTCATCTGCACAATTTCAAAGCCTCCTAGGCAAGCTAACACTGACTTAGGCCCAGTTAAGGCGCTTTGATGCAGCAATAACGCGAGCTCAATCAGCATCAATTTACGTTCTAAGGTTTCACTATTAATGCCCGTACCACGGCCGACACAATCAATCACATCCAGCTGCATAATCGCCGCCATAATGGCCGCAGCAGAGGAGGTATTGCCTATGCCCATTTCACCAAAGGCGACTAAGTTACAACCCGCTTGATGGTGACGCTCAATCAAATCGCGCGCCATAGCAAAGCCTTTATCGACGGTTTCAAGCGCCATTGCTGGCTCTAAATGGATTGCACCCGTTCCAGCACCAAGACGTTGATCGATAATACCTTCAACTCCTTCAACTGGCGTTAACATACCGCAATCGATCACTTCGAGCTTAAAGCCCACCTGCCGACAAAAAACGTTAATCGCCGCGCCGCCATGGGCAAAGTTTTGCACCATTTGGTGAGTCACTTCGCTAGGGGCAATCGACACGCCTTCTGCGGCAATGCCATGATCCCCCGCAAACACTAACATGGTTGGATGGACTATTTTGAGCACATCCGCTTGTGGCTGCTCCGTTTGTTGCAAATCAGTCGCTTGCACGCGGGCAATCTGCAAGGCTAAGGATTCGAGCTGACCTAAGGCGCCGGGCGGCTTAGTCTTAAGATCAATTTTCTGCAGAATCACCAGATCCTGCGCTTTACTCACAGGGCTTATTTGAAAAGACACGGCTGACTGAGACATCCACACTCCACTTTGTAATCTACATTAAATAACCACAACGCATCCCGCTTCTATGACGAACATGTCCAATTGTGCATTTCCAATCGCGGGTGGGATATCAACAGAAATACTGATTATCCCGTCAGTCTGCACTTACGACATGACTCTAGGATGACGACTTAACTCTGGGTTTACGTCCTGACTAGGTGCCTACGGCATGACCTTGTATTTACGACATGACTCTACGCTTACGCAAAATCAGCAAAAAGAACATGCTACCTATGGCGGCCGTGATAATGCCCACGGGCAACTCTTGATTACCCAATAAACAGCGCGCTAATACATCAATCCACACCATAAATAATCCGCCCACCAGCGCCGTTAATAAAATCGGCTGACGACCGGGAAACAGCATGCGTACTGTGTGGGGGATCATTAACCCGACAAAACCGATACCGCCGCAGGTAGCCACCAAAATAGCGGTAATCAAGGAGCAGAGCAGCAACATATTGAGCCGCAGCTTAGGCACATTCACCCCTAAGGTATGCGCCGTTTCATCCCCCGCCTGCAACGCCATGATCTGCCGTTTCATGCCTAAAATAATGAATAAACTCGCACCAATCACCAGTGTCGGCAGTACTAACAAGGACCAACTGGCCTTAGCGAAACTGCCTAAACTCCAAAACAGCACAGAGGCTGTCGCCTGCGGACTGGCGAAATACAGCAGCAGACTCGTTAATGCGCCGAACATAAAGGAGGTCGCCACACCAGAGAGCAACATGCGCTCCACTTGACTATTAAGCCCGAGCCCAGACAAGGCAAGCACTATCAACACCGATAAACTCGCGCCAATAAAAGCGCCCAAGGGTAAGCTAAACCAAAGTAATCCAGACAAGGCACCCGAACCGCTAAAAAGCCCAGAATATGCCGCCATGCCCGCATTATCAAAAAATCCAGAGCCAGTGAATAAGGTCAACATCACCACAGCGCCAAAGGACGCGCCTGAGCTAATGCCAAACAAATAGGGATCGGCGAGCGGATTGCGAGTCACGGTTTGCAACACACTGCCCGCCAGAGACAAACCCGCACCCGCCACAAAGGCGAGTAAAATGCGCGGTAGCCTGAGCTCCATCACGATGCGCTCAGTCATACCATTGGCTTGGGTGAGGTTCGTCGCCTTATTGATAAATACTTGAATAACATCCGTAAAACTGATGTTCGCCGCACCAAAACTCGTTGCGGCAATAGGCGTTATCAAAGTGATGATACCTAATACGAGCAGCATCAGTTGTTGTCTCGTCAACGGTGTCACGATACGCCCCAAATATGAGATGAAATATTGTTTACTCCCCTGAGTCATCCGCCCTCGCCTCGCTCAGGCCATGATCTACATGGTGATAACCATAAAAATAGCTGATTAAGGGCTTTTTATGTTGTGGATGGGGCGATACCTGAGCACACACGCCAAACACATCGCCAATTCGCGCCTCGGTTAATACTTCGGTTGGCGTCCCCATAGCGCTGACTTCCCCGTTATGGATCAACAACAAACTGTCGCACAGGGCACTGGCTAAATTAAGATCATGAATAGAGGCAATCACGCTAATGCCAAGACTACGCACCAATTCGAGGATTTGAATTTGATAGCGCACATCGAGGTGGTTCGTTGGCTCATCGAGGATTAAAAGCTGCGGCTGCTGCACTATGGCGCGGGCAATCAAGGCGCGTTGCTTTTCACCGCCAGATAAGTGTTCATATTGTTGGTGCATCTTATGGCTCAAGCCGACTTTCTCTAAAGCCTTAGCAATACGTTCAATATCACAGCTCGAATTGGTATCGAACATGCCCTTGTGGGGCGTTAAGCCCATGCTGACCAATTGCTCTGTGGTGAGGTCAAAATAGTGCGGTGTATCCTGCTGCACTACGGCGACGCGACAGGCAAACGCCTTGGGCGACAAGCGCTCAATATCTTGATCAAAAAGGGTAATTTTGCCCTGAGTCGGGCGAACAAACCGATACAAACAGCGCAGCAAGCTAGACTTGCCCGCACCGTTAGGCCCAATCAGCCCCAGCATCTGCCCCGTTGGCAGCGTAAAGTTAATATCGGAAAGTATGGTTTTGCCATCGATACACCAGCTCAACTGGCTCACATTGAGCGCGACTGACGGGCTCGATGATGGGTTAGTGTCACTGTCATTCACGGGGCTGTTAGTTTGGATTGCGGAAAGTTTCACCTAAGCGGCGCTCCTATCGAGTCCAAACCTGTATAAAAAAAGGTTGTGCACATTGTCATCTGCTCCCTCGAGTCACCCGCTCGAGAACTAAGGCTGCACGCAGCGATAACAGAAATAGGCAGGTCTCCTGACTTGTAGAAAAGAAGGAGCTAGGCTCTAGAATCTAGAATCTAGAATCTAGGTGCTTCTTTAAACTACTCACAGTTGCGGGCACAGTTCGGGCTGACTGACGAGCAGCTCCCCGATTCCCTATTATGTTTGGGTTGATATGCTCTTTGTTAACAACGCCACTGTGAATAAAAACAACGGAGCGATTCGAACAAAGAGAGTCTATTCCCAACACCTATTTCTGCGACGTTATCACTCATTGCGCATGTAATACGCTATCTCGTTCAAACGTCAGGGAAAAGCATTATCCTACATCTATCCCATTAGGCAATGCTGTTTAAATCAGAATATTTTCATGTCAGCTTATTCTCGCCAAACAATCACGCCTACACCATATCGCCTAGGTCGTGAAATAAGGCCTCAACACCTGCGCCCACTCGGCCAATCTAAACGCCAATAGCAGGCACCCTGTTCATCTTGCAGCACATTAATGCTCACCACGGCCGCCACGGGTAAATCGAGTTGACTATAAAACCCCACCGCCCGTTCAACCCCTAAGGCACGCGCCATTAAGTGACGGATCACCCCGCCGTGGGTCACGACCCACACTTGAGTGGCTGGCATATTGTCAGCGGTTTCATTAACGGCACTGTTTTCATTACCCATTTTATGTGAGTCAAGGGTCAATCGTTCAAACTCGGCGGCGAGTATCTGGTCAATCGTCCCATTCACCCGCGACTCAAAACTTGCCATAGTTTCACCATTAGGCAGCGGAGTTTGCCAAGGGTTTTGCCAATACGCAGCTAAGCGTTCGCCCTTTTGTTGATACAGTTCATCGAGCCGACAACCGTCCCAATCACCAAAATCAATTTCCTGTAAACCCGACAAACACTGCGCCTGCAATGGCCTTGACTCAGATATCAGTGCCGCTGTCGAATGCAACTCGGCGGCAAAAGCGTGGGCAAAATCGGCGCAGCGGCGTGAAATCGAGCTATAAATCGCGCTACACACGCTGGCCTGTGACTCAACTGCTGCCGACATTTGTTGCCAACCCTTTTTACTCAAAGGCACATCCACACGACCCCGCAAGATCGCGCCGCCTTCACACTCACCGTGGCGCAACAATAACAATCGAACTTGTTTCATATATGCCTTTTTAGTTAGGGACTAGATGCTAGGAACTCAAGCCGAGGGCCTAAATTCTTGATTCTCGATTCTCGCTCCTAATGCCTTTGACTTTCATCTTGCCCTGACAATCATAAGTCGCGTATTATGGACGTCTATACGTTTAAATGTCCAAAACAAATTTTTAAGAACAAGTATTCAAAAAATGTCGGCTGACGACAATAAAATGCACTTAGCATAACAATGGCCGATTTTTGGACTTAACTTAGCTGTATTTAAGGTAACTATTTATGACGATACCCTCTACCAAAGCCAGCCAAATATTAGCAGACATTCGCAAACAGCTTGCAGAGCGCATTCTGATCTTAGACGGTGCCATGGGCACTATGATCCAAGGCTACAAGCTGGAAGAAGAGGACTATCGCGGCGAACGCTTTAAAGATTGGCATACGGATGTCAAAGGTAACAACGACCTCTTGGTGTTGTCACAGCCTCACATCATCAAACAAATTCACACCGACTACTTAAACGCCGGTGCCGACATCATTGAAACCAACACCTTTAACGCCACCACCATCGCCATGGCAGACTACGACATGCAGTCGCTGTCCGCCGAAATTAACTTAGTCGGCGCGCGCCTCGCCCGTGAAGCCTGTGATGAAGCCTTTGCTGCCACAGGCATTCCACGCTACGTCGCCGGTGTGTTAGGCCCCACTAACCGTACGTGTTCGATTAGCCCTGATGTGAACGACCCTGGCTATCGCAACGTCAGCTTCGATGAGTTAGTGACTGCTTACAAAGAATCCACTAAGGCGCTGATTGAAGGCGGCGCGGATATCATTATGGTCGAGACCATATTCGATACCTTAAACGCCAAAGCCGCGCTGTTTGCGATTGAATCCGTATTCGATGACTTATTCGGTAAGCATTCTAAAGACAGATTGCCGATCATGATTTCGGGCACCATTACCGATGCCTCTGGCCGCACACTGACTGGCCAAACGACCGAAGCCTTTTACAATTCCCTTCGCCATATCAAGCCCTTATCTATCGGTCTTAACTGTGCACTTGGGCCAAAAGAATTACGCCCCTATGTGGAAGAATTATCCCGCATCAGTGAGTGTTATGTGTCGGCGCATCCGAATGCAGGCCTGCCGAACGAGTTTGGCGGTTACGATGAAACCCCAGAGGACATGGCGAACGTGATCGAAGATTGGGCGCGCGAAGGCATGCTTAATATTATCGGGGGTTGTTGTGGTAGTACGCCTGAACATATCCGCGTGATCCGCGAAGCGGTGAGCCGTCACGATCCACGTATTTTGCCAGACATTCCGGTAGCTTGCCGCTTAGCCGGTTTGGAACCACTGACTATCGATGCCCAATCCCTGTTCGTTAACGTGGGTGAGCGCACCAACGTCACAGGCTCGGCTAAGTTTTTAAAGCTGATCAAAGAAGGCAAGTTTGAGCAAGCGCTTGATGTGGCTCGCGAGCAGGTCGAAAGCGGCGCACAGATCATCGACATCAACATGGACGAAGGCATGCTAGATGGCGCCGAGATCATGCACAAGTTTTTAAACTTGATAGCCTCTGAGCCCGACATCAGCCGCGTACCTATTATGATCGACTCATCCAAATGGGAAGTGATCGAAGCTGGCCTCAAATGTATTCAAGGCAAGGGCATAGTTAACTCTATTTCCCTCAAAGAAGGCGAAGCCAAGTTTATCGAGCAAGCCACCTTAGTGAAACGCTACGGCGCGGCGGCCATTATCATGGCGTTCGACGAGCAAGGTCAGGCCGACACTAAGGCGCGTAAAATCGAAATCTGTACCCGCGCCTATCGGGTGCTGGTCGACAAGGTCGGCTTTCCGCCAGAAGACATCATCTTCGACCCGAATATTTTCGCCATCGCCACAGGTATCGATGAACACGACAACTATGCCGTCGATTTTATTGATGCCATTAAAGCGATTAAAACCACCCTGCCCCACGCGATGATTTCGGGCGGCGTGTCGAACGTGTCGTTCTCGTTCCGCGGTAACAACCCAGTGCGCGAAGCGATTCACGCCGTATTCCTGTACCACGCCATCAAAGTCGGCATGGACATGGGGATTGTCAACGCGGGCCAGTTAGCCATTTACGACGATATCGATCCTGAGCTTAAAGTGCGGGTCGAAAACGTGGTGCTTAACTTGCCCTGCCCAGTGGAAGGCTCAAGTAATACCGAGCAGTTACTTGAAATCGCAGAGAAATTCCGCGGTGATGGCGCGCAGGTGGGCAAGAAAGAAGATTTAGAATGGCGCAGCTGGCCAGTGAGCCAACGCTTATCCCATGCGCTAGTGAAAGGCATTACCGAATTTATCGATGAAGATACCGAAGCCGCTCGCCAAGAAGCAAAACGTCCGCTGGATGTGATTGAAGGCGCCTTGATGGACGGCATGAACGTGGTCGGCGACTTATTCGGCTCGGGCAAGATGTTCCTGCCGCAGGTGGTGAAATCGGCGCGGGTAATGAAAAAAGCCGTGGCCTACTTAAACCCCTATATCGAGCTGGAAAAGGTCGAAGGCCAATCTAACGGCAAGATCTTGATGGTGACGGTAAAAGGTGACGTGCACGATATAGGTAAAAATATCGTCGGCGTGGTGCTCGCCTGTAACGGTTTTGAGGTATTCGATTTAGGCGTGATGGTGTCGGTGGAGAGAATTCTCGACGCCGTGAAAGAACACAATATCGATATCATCGGCATGTCGGGCCTCATCACTCCGAGTCTGGACGAGATGGTGCATAACGTGAAAACCTTCCACCGTGAAGGCTTAACCATTCCGGCGATTATCGGCGGCGCCACTTGCTCTAAAATCCACACAGCGGTAAAAATTGCGCCCCATTATCCCCATGGCGCCATTTATATCGCCGATGCGTCCCGCGCCGTGCCTATGGTGAGTAAGCTCATCAACAACGAGACTCGCCAAGCGACCATAGACGAAACCTATGCCGAATACGACGACATGCGCACTAAGCGCCTATCCCAAGCCAAGCGCAAAGAGATAGTCTCACTCGAAGCGGCCCGTGAAAACCGCTGCCAACACGATTGGGCCAATTACACCCCGTTCACGCCAAACGTGCTCGGTCGCCAAGTGTTTGATCATTATCCATTAGAAGACTTAGTCGAGCGTATCGACTGGACACCGTTTTTCCGCTCGTGGGAACTGCACGGCCATTACCCTGAAATCCTCACCGATAAAGTGGTCGGCGTCGAGGCGCAAAAGCTGTTCGCCGATGGTCAGGCTATGCTCAAACAAATCATCGAAGAAAAGTGGCTCACGGCGAAAGCGGTTATCGGCTTATTCCCAGCCAATACCGTCAATTACGACGACATTGAGCTCTACACAGATGAGTCACGCACCACAGTCGAAATGACCACGCATCACCTGCGGATGCAGCTTGAACGTGTCGGCAACGACAACTTCTGCCTATCCGACTTTGTTGCGCCAAAAGACTCAGGCGTCGCCGATTACATGGGCGGCTTTGCGGTGACCACAGGCCACGGCATAGACGAACATGTGGCACGTTTTGAAGCCAACCACGACGACTACAACGCCATCATGCTCAAATGCTTAGCCGACCGTTTGGCCGAAGCCTTTGCCGAGCGGATGCACGAACGGGTACGTAAAGAGTTTTGGGGTTATGCGGCCGATGAGCAGTTAAGCAACGAAGCCTTAATCCGCGAGAAATACAAAGGCATACGCCCCGCACCGGGCTACCCAGCTTGCCCAGACCACACAGAAAAAGGCTTGTTATGGGACTTGCTCAAGCCCGATGAGACTATCGACTTGAACATCACCGAAAGCTACGCCATGTTCCCCACAGCGGCAGTATCGGGCTGGTATTTCGCACACCCGAAATCCCGCTACTTTGGCGTGAGTAACATCGGCCGCGATCAAGTGGAAGATTATGCGAAGCGTAAAGGGATGAGCATTGCGGAAACGGAGAAGTGGCTGGCGCCAGTGTTGGATTATGATCCAGAGTAATCTGGATCGGACTTACGCTAACGCGGTTTGAAAAGCTGATTCAAACTTCGTTTGAATTTATAAATCAAAATCAAAGTCGTGGAATTCCATTCCACACCAGGGCAAGAAGGGGATCAACAGCAATCCCCCTCTTGCATCTCCCCTTGCCGCCCCTAGCGAAGTTACATGCATTAGTTTCCGGTCTCATACTCCAATAAAAATCGCCTAACGGCTCAGATGGCACATCCATGTGCCCCCGAGCCTGCGCCATCATCCATGATGTCGCCACGGCATTTTTATCTGCGTATTTCGACAACTTCGCCGGGGATCGGTAAACTTCTGTGGCATTTAGAGTTAACTTTTCGCATTGAAAGAGTTATGCCAACTCCACACGCCTTATTGTCCTCAACTTACCAATTTATATAGTAGACTCAAGCTTATTATTGATACTTTTATAAACTAAATATAAGTGTATCAACTCAACCAAAGCGAAATTAACTATTACGACGGTGAAATATTGACAATGACCCATAGCCCATAAGTTAAATAAAAATAAAACTTCTATAAGTCGAAATTTAGACCATTTAAAGTAATTTGACGGATAATCTTTACCTATAAGCATTGGTAACAGTTTCAAATTAAAAGTGACTGCAATAGCAATATACACACAGAGCATACTAAGTAACGAAAACAATAATTTAAAGCTAAAAATATTCATCTGCATAAAAATCGATTCAGATTTAAATTCAACCAAAAAATCAACAGCAAGGCCGATAACAAGTGTCAAAGCAAGCACTATGCTCATACCCAAAAAACTAATTTTTTTCATAAAACTCTTAAATCATCCCTAAAATAAATCAATAA
The DNA here is from genome assembly GCF_025653705.1 of Shewanella sp. SM87. Classification (NCBI taxonomy): domain Bacteria; kingdom Pseudomonadati; phylum Pseudomonadota; class Gammaproteobacteria; order Alteromonadales; family Shewanellaceae; genus Shewanella; species Shewanella sp. SM87. The sequence goes on along the minus strand of NZ_JAKKSC010000014.1, from coordinate 112,552 downwards.
ACACAGTCAGCGAAACATCTTGAAAGTGAAAATTAACCCAATAAATTCAACCCATTATACTTTTTCATAAGTATATTAAAAACAAAGAACAAGGTCAGAAACATGAGTGTTTTTACAAAGATATCGATAAAACGTAATGGACTCATCCCGCCAGCTAATAACACATCGAAAACAGGCATTAATGGCAGCACAACAAATGTAAAAAATGAAGTACCTAACACAGAGTAAATAAAATACCTTGGATACCCAACTCGATTAATAATCAAAGCACATGCTAAAGAAAATATGATCATCAGTGGAAGATGTATCCAAAAGCAAAATACAACTATCCCCAAGTTTTCACTTAATGCTTTTACATTGAAAGATAACAGTAAATCCCACCACCATTTGCTATCGACAGACAACCCACTTCCATGCATAAATATCGACACAGCTATGCCGAAGATAATCACTAAAAACTTCAATTTACCTCCAATGGAATGCACTCTATTCAGAGTTACACTGGCCTCAATTTCAAATTAAAAATCTACATCAAGGTCGTGGGGCTTCACCCCCTGATTTTTTTATCAAGAGTCGACCAAGGAGGACTGCTCGTCCTATCCTCCTTGGATTCTCCCTTGCCGAACAACGTCCTTGTTTAACTGCCAGTTCGCCATCCATGGCTCTCGTTCGTAACACTGCTACGCAGCACTCACCCTAGCGAAGTTACATGCATTGATTAGTGGCTTCGTGCTTATTCAAAAATAGCTAACGCTTCCGATGGTTCCGCTTTACATCCCTAAAGCCCTCCAGTTCGGCAATCCCTGCCTCTCGCTCATAAGCACGAAAATCATCGATTTTCATTCGCCCCTTCACCGAAAGCTACGCAGACGTCCTGTCTGCGTCACGCTATTTTCTTCCAACGCCCTTCAGCAACTTCGCAGGGGATCGGTGAACTTCTGTGGCATTAGAGTTAACTTTTCGCATTGAAAGATCGATGCCAGTTAAACCTCTAACAGATAAGCATTATGTCCACAGAACATTCGCAATCAGACTTGATACTGCAATAATTAAAACTTCAACTTTAGTGTTATATAAAATTTCAATATGCTAATTTATATTTTAACTAGTTTATATTTTAATCTTTCCTCTTCAATAAACTTTTTCTTCATCGAAATGTAAGGGGATATCTTCGAGTCAACCTCAGCTGCCTCGTTAGAAGGTAGTATTTTTAATTTTGAAGTTTTACTTCCCCAACCATTAATTGATGTCCCACACTCAATGACACTACTACCTGATAGCCACCATCTATCATGAATTGGAAATTTATTATCCTCACCATAGCTTATAAATATCAAGTCAATAAAAGGAGTATCGGTCTTACTTATATTTTCATTCCAATAATCATGAAAATAATCATCAAAATCACCATTTCTGTCTAATATTCGCTTAGATTCCAAACTCGAAATAATAACCAACTCAACTTCAGGATCCATTGATATCACATTCGCAATAAATTCAAAATCATCAATCTTTAAAAATGGTTCAATTATTACCAACTTTTTACATTCGCTCTGTGAAAACCACTTTTTAATGAACAACAAAGCTGTTTCAGCCTCACCTTCAGAAATAATAATATAGTCAGCAACATTAGAGTCCACTTCAACTTTTACATTTGCTGAATCATGTTCAAAAGTCATTTTCAGAATTTTTAAACAAGAGATGAAAACATCAAATAAAGGTCTTATTTTCTGGACAACATTTACTCTTGAGGAATTAGACAAATAAGATGAATGAATGTAATAACTAAGAACTTTATATACGCCTTCAATATCGGAAAGGGTTATATTATTTATATAATTATGGACATTAAATGTTTTAGGGACATGGCCACTTTTAGAGTTGATAATAGCAAGTTGCTGCCATAATAAATCAGCTAGCGCATCATCATTCTCATCTACTGATATATCAAGATTATTTTGAAACTTCTTTTTTAAATCATCACATTTTTTTCTTTTTTCTATATTTTCAGAAATGATTTTTTTTCTTGCCGGATCATCATCTAACATATTAACAAGCGATGAAGAAAATGCGTCTCCATATGAATTTACCATATCAATAATTTCTAAACGAGTTGAGCTTTGTATATTTCTATTATTACTACAGAGCATAAATGCTTTTTTTAGATGCTCTTTAACTATTGATTTATCATAGCTTCTATGATTTTCACAAACAACTTTATATCTATTTGCCTTTTCAATATTTGAAGAAAGAATATCAATAAGTGAAATAGATTCTTGAAAAAGAATCTTTCGGATATCATGGTATTTCTCTGGCAATTTCATAGAGATCTGCGAGAGCACAAAAGATCGATCTGATAAATTACAAATCTCTTTTGAATCCTTAACAATTTGTTCCCATGACTTTAAAACAAGGTCTTCTGATATTGACTTTATCTCAGCTTCAAAAAGTAGTTTGTATCCAAAATGGGATATATAGTTCTGCTTAGGAAAATTATCACCAAAAATTTGTAAGACACTCCCACATAGATCATCCTCTTGAACTTTACTAATTTTATTCTTTTTTCTTAAACCTTTAATAGCATCTAGCAATCTCTTTATTTCAAAGAATTGATTACCATCTTCTTTTACTAGCTTGATTAAATTACAAATCCAATTCAACTCTCTATAACCTATTGTATATTTATTTTTAAGTTGGTCATAAGGATCACCAATCAAGCAATCATTATATATATAATCAATAGTCATATTTATTATTCTATCAACAACTGTGTCATTATTCTTTGGTATTTGCTCATACCATTTCAAGAAAACCTCTGAGTCATAATGATAAATTACAGGTAAAGAATATAGTAAGCATAAAAGAAACTCTTTACCAGCAGTAACTTTATTTCTTTCAAGAATAGGAATTATAAACTTCTCTATTACATCTTTGCTAAAACTTTCTTTTCCGGACTTTTGATAAGCAGATGCCAACCTCGAAAATAGTCTAGTTCTTTTTATATCGCTATTTATACTAGAAATACTCTCAACTAAATTTGATAAGTCTGAGTTTACATCTTCGTTTCTACTTGAAAGTAAGTACAAGCATCTAATTGCAAGTTCAATTGAAAACATCTTAAACTCAATCTGACCTTCACTTGAATACCCATTTTTATCAACTACATTAATTGCTTGGAATTTAAAGTTGGAAGATATTTCTCTATTAATTTTAAAAGTCATTTGGCAAGCATAAAAAAACAACTCAGCTTTATGATCATCACCATCAGTTTTATTAATAGCAGAGCTTATATAATCAATTAATGTCGCATTCTCCCTCAACACATTAAGGTTATACGCTTCACAATATAACAATATAAGACATCTTGCTTTAATATAGTTATTTTGTATTCTACTTAAAAACTTTATTAACTTATCTGTATTAGTTTTTGATGGGTGGAAATACATATACTTTTCTATAAAAATATAATAAGTATCCTCTCTATACTCCTCTTCACTAATAGAGCGTATCAAACACACTACATCATTTACCTTCCTATTTTCTTGAACAGAGTCAATTCCTTTGAGATAATTATAGATAGCAATCGATTTAGCTTTATTCCGTCTAATTACATTGTTAAACTTATCAGACCAAAGTATTGCATTGTTCAGGTCATATTGAGACTCAACTGAAATAGATTCTTTTAAAACTTCGATATGCAAAGCATCCGTATCGACTATTTTATCCAATAATTTATTTTTCTCTTGCTCTACATCTATAATTTCATTATGTATTATATATTTCTTTTCAAAGCCACAGATATGCGAAAGACATGTTAATCTAACTGCATAATCATTAACAGATAATGTATACTTAACTATATCATTCAAAAAAGTTACTTTCTTGTTTTTATTCTCAGCATGATTAATCATGTTCAATATTAGAGTACAATAATCGACTGTAGGCCCTTTGTTTTTCAAAGTGATTAACTGTGGTTTAATTTTTGATAACACATCAATACATTCATTGCTATCGATGTGATTTAAACATTCAGTTATATCACTAAAAAGAGATGCATCAATTGAAAAATCTACAGACTGAAATATTTCATTCAAAATTTCATTCAAAATTACAATTGAGTTTTTGTTCTTCTTATTGTTTTTGAGCCAGGCTCGGTATAAAAATATTCTATCACCACTTTCAGTAAAATTTTTGAAAAACTCTAGTAAATTATCAGTTGTAGCATTTTTATTTAGGCTTTTAATTGTTTCTATAATAGTTGAACGTGATAACTCTCTTACATCCTCCTTATTTACATTAGTTGAAAAACTATCACCATGACGATGAAATGTAAGTAAGGATAAATTTAAAAATGCAAAATCTGACTTATTTTGACCAGCAACATTCAAAGAATCAAGTTTATTAATTAACGCAAGTGCCTTTTCTGGCATAATAGGTAGTAGATCAGCACATATATCAATAGTCCTCTCTGGACCAAGCTCACTAACATCTATTTTTTCATATAGGTAGTCAATTTTATTTAAAATATCCTCATCAGCACTTATACCCTCTTTATTTTTAGACATAACAAAAATACAATATAGCTGAAGCATCTCTTCTTCAGACGTTGCTTTCTGAATTAACATTAAAGCATTATTGGACTCGTCGGCCGCTAGGTGACAATGCAGTTGTTGCAACATCAGTTCTGAATTATATATATTTGACAATCCACTTTTTAAAAACTTATACTTTACAAATCTATCTTGCACCTCTAGCTTTTCACAAGCCTTTATCCCAAAATTAACAATTTTATGAACTTCATTAATAGATCTTGTTCTATTGAATGTTTCACCAATATGCTCATCACTTATAACATTCAATACTTTTTCATATTCTTTTTTTTGTGTAAGGTAAAATGCAACCTTCGCAGTATCCTTAGGAAACAAACCTTCATTTATCTGTCCAAGAAGCATGTCAATGAATTGAGTTTTTTTATCAACCAACTTTTCTCTACAATAATTTACAGCACCGTTCGAGTTAAAAAAACATATCCACCTTCACATTTCAAGAATGAAATATCATCGATAAAAGATAATACATCTGATTCCATTGATTGAAGGATTGAACAAAGTTCTATTACACTTAACTTATCAACTGAATAAGCAACTACACCAAGTATTTCCTCTACAAAGTCACACTTTACTACTCGCCTCCACTCACTATCATATAAACCTTTCATACTATCATTACTAGTACTTTGGAAAACTTCTTCAATAGAAACATTCCTTTCCACCATTTCCTTTATAAAAGAAATAGTTTCAGGTGAAAAACCAAATGAATCTCTTATCTGTTCTATATATTCTAATGATACAGTAGGAAGGCAATGCCTAACCTCATCCAATGAAAATATATTGAGACTATAATTTTGAATCTTTTTTGATGTTATACCAAAATTTTTACTAGAACTATCTCTTGTGACTAAATATTTATAATTCTCATCCGTCGGAAAAATCAAAAACAACTCTAATAAAAAATTATTATCATTTTCATCAAAGAAATATAAATCATCAAGAAAAAAATAAACCTCTCTTTTTTATATTTCAAAAAATAAGTAAGAGTCTTTATTATCCGCTCAACATCAGCCTTAGACACGTCCTTCTTTATATCATCTGAAGAATACTCACCCATGTAAGTTCTTATTTGAATATATAAATCTTTATAAATTTCCACATCACTTATAAATTTCGACTTAGATTTATCTATAAACAAAGTTATAGCGTCATATTTATACTCTTCAAATATTTGTTTCAATATTGTAGTTTTCCCAATACATGAAGATGCATTTACATAAACTACTTGCTCACTTTTCAGATAAAACTTAATTGTATCTATTTGTGACTCTCGTTTTATGCCATAGTCTACGTTATCGCAGGAAAATAGCGAATTCATACTGGGATATATTATTTCTTGATTCATAAAAATTTCATTTCCATATTAAATAATTTAAAAAGTACAATTCACTACAAGCCGTGGCATTTAACTAACTATTACAACTTTAATTTATAACCAATTTTTTGAGTAATGTATTACTTTAACTCTATTTTCGTATCGATTTTTTAGTAGATTTAGTTAACTTGTATTCACCTAACTTAAATATTTCATAATTTTCTGGAACAAGATAATACAACGCACGGTGAAATGAGCTAAGTACGTTGAAGAAAATCACTTGTTCGAAGCATGATGCCGAGCTAGCTTTCGGGGTGCAGGATGTACCATCGGAAGCGTTAGTGATTTTCGAATAAGCGCTAGGCCAGTAACTAATGCATGTAACTTCGCTAGGGGCGTCTTGGAGCATCCAAGGAGGATAGGACGAGCAGTCCTCCTTGGTCGGGTGTGGGGTGAAGCCCCACGACCTTGATTCACCTCGGCCGCTAGGCCGCAAAATTACCAGTTCACTAATTTGTGAAACGGCAAATTGTGAACCGACAAAGCTTCCCCATTGCTACCGCACTTCGCCAACATCCGTCAGCCAAGCCATCAATCAAAACAAGGTCGCACCAGCTCAAAACGTCCACTGCTGAATATTGAGTACAATGCCAATAAGCACTATGGCAACAAGAAAATAAGTGCCAAAGCATATTCACGAATTTGCAGGAGGAGTTGGGTATCTAAGAAAGAGAAAAGACACATCGTCCTGATGCAAGTGACTCGAATCGCGGGTATGCGATTAAAGCTCATCCTTGTTAAAAACCTAAGATAGCGACATAGCGTACACTTGTCTATAACTTTAGCATTACAAATCAAGTAATTAAGCAAGCACTGATTTAACAATGTTGATATGAATGCATGTGACTAAACCAATCGCCATCAAATAACACTATCTCTTGATCTTGCAGTGGCATGAAGTCTCGCTGTGACAGGCGGTCTTGTTTTGGCAAATGGCCATATTTCGACATGCAAATAAGCCCCAATCGAGCGCATTGCCCAAGTGGCTCTGAGCAAAGAGCACTGAGCAAAATTCAGCCATAACGTAACTGAGTTGAATCACAGTACGAACATCACTGCAGAAGCCTGATAACACGGGTTTTACACTCTGATTTAGCTTGGTCAAAACTGCAACGATTAGCCGCCTAAATTTGCATTTTCGGCCCTACATGCTAACGTGGCTAATGTAAATTTACATTCAGTGTTTATCAAAGCTATGTCGCAACAATCAATAAAAAGTCGATCGACAACAAGCTTATATCGGGCGATACCATGCAGCGCGGCTGATATTACACGGAAGCACAACTGAGGTTGAGATATGGAACCATCTAATACGTCACGCCGGACCTTTATTAAGCAATGTGTGATTGGCGGGGTTGCCGTATATTCGGCCCCTTTGTTGTGGGAAATGAGTCGCGCTAATGCGGCGATTGTCTCACCTGAACTGGCAGCCCAATGGCAAACTCAGGTTAATGGTCAATCCAAACCTAAGTTTCGTAACGACGGCATAGCGAAGGTCACAGGCCAAAAGGTCTATGGCCGTGATTACCGTGCTATGGACATGGAGGGCTGGCCCAAGCAGCAAGGTTACGCTTTTATTCTTCGCGCCGCCGATGCCTCCCATGTTTATCAAGGCTTTTCCCTCGACCACCTGCCCGCGTCGGCTAAGCCCTATAAAGTGATCACTGCGGCCGATCTGGCCCGTGATAAAATCAAGCTGCCCGATTTTTACGGTGACAACATGTTACTGGCCGAGGGTCAAACCGCCGACTACTTAGGTCATGCGGTGGCGATATTATTGTTCGACAGTTTTCCCGCCTTTAAGCAAGCTAAGTCCTTGCTGCAATTTGATCAAACCTTACTGCGTTTTGGTGAGCAAACGCCGCTTGTGTCGGACACCAAAGACCCTTATGCCAGCTGGCGTTTGATTCGAGTAGAAGGTGAAAATGGCGCACGGGAAGATTTATATAGCCCGCTCCACGATGGGCTGTTTTTCCCTAGCGTAAAAGATCGCAAGCCTGAATGGTTAGGTAATCCGAATGCCAAAGGGACAGTGTCTGAGCGCGGGCTTTATTATGCGGGTGAGATAGATAAGCAGATTGCTAGCGCCCAAGCCAATCAACAATGGCAAGTGCTAGAGCGGGAATATCGCACCCAGATCATCGATCCTATGATGATGGAACCCGAAGCCTTTAACGGCTGGTATGATGCGGCTAGCCAAACATTTCATACTGTGATTACCTCGCAGTCGCCGCAGGACTTTCAAGAGATGGCAGTGCACATGCTGTTATCTAGCCCACTGGCAGGCAAGGTAAAACATCTTGTGGTGCATTCGCCCTATATCGGCGGTGGATTTGGCGCGAAAGACCATTCGATATTTCCTTATTACGGCGTGATCGCGGCCGTTTATGCCAAAGGGCCAATCCGACTCGCCAATGACAGATTCGAGCAATTCCAATCTGGCCTTAAACGTCATCCGTTCATCATGAAAAGCCGCTTAGCGGTGGATAAATCGACCTTAAAAATCCAAGCCTTAACTTCGCAGATGACAGTCGATGGCGGCGGACGAGTCAACTTTACCCCGTCTGTGACCTCGGTTGGCGCGACAGCGATGCAAAGCATTTATTACACGCCGCGCAACGATATTATCGCCACCGCCTATGCGTCGCGTAACCCAGATGCGGGGTCGATGCGTGGTTATGGCACGCTGCAATCGATGACGGCGATGGAATGCATGATCCACGAGATCGCCGACGAGCTGAAGGTTGATCCCTTTAAACTGCGCGCCGCCAACGTGATGGAGTCTGGCCAGCGCAATACTCAAGGTGCGATTCCTAACGGTACTTTACGTTACCGCGAAATGCTCGAGATGGCAGAGCAAGCTCCCGTGTGGCAAAACCGCGCGGTGAATAAAAAGGACTATGAGGCCAAACATCCGGGGATGCGTTACGGCGTCGGTTTTGGTATCGCCACCAAAGATTATGGTACGGGCGCAGCAGCGCCAAGTGCGGCGGTTCGCCTAGCTAAAGACGGTAAAATTACCCTCGAAATCGGCTTTATCGAAATGGGCACTGGCACGCAAACCTCCCAAGCCGTGGTGGTCAGCGATGCCCTTGGCAACTTTGCCGATGAAGTAAAACTCGCCGAAGTGGATATTTGGGATGCGATGCAATTAGTGCAAACCGATAATCCTTATATCATTTCGCAGCAACGCCAAGATGAAATGGCGGCCAATCCACGCTGGACACCGGTTAAAGCCATGGCATCGTCGGCGTCTATGTCGGCCTATTACCAAAGCCATGTCACCCGCATCGCCGCCGATATTATCTATCGCCACGGCCTGTGGCCTGCAGCGGTATCGATTTGGAACGAGTTGTATTTTAATACGCCAATGGGCTCAACTAATTTGCATAACTCACGGGATGGTCGCTGGGTCGATGGCAAGTTAACCGCCTTGGGCTTTCCGCCATTGTCGCTGGATATTCTCGCTAAACGCGCCCACGACATGGGCTTAGTGGTCGGCGTGATGGGCCATGCCTTTAATCGCTGGGCTTGGGCTGAAGCCGATTTCGACATTCTTGGCACTAAAGAGCGTTTAGCACTCGATGCGCTGGCGCTGCAATACGGCGAAGGCAACGCGACATTTGCGGCCACTTCCGACACGACTAAGAGTATCAAAGCGCGTCAAGCCAGCATGAAATCTAATGGCTATCACTTGATCGATCGTCAAGCCATGAGTTATCCCAAGGCCGAACTGAACAATGCCATGGTGACTTACTACGCCCCCTGCGCCACTTTGGTTGAAGTGGCCGTAAACGAAGGCAATGGCGAAGTCACGCTGTTGAGTTCTCATACTTGGTTAGAGGCGGGCAAAGTGATTGTTAAAGAACTAGTCGAAGGGCAAATTCAAGGTGGCCTTGCGATGGGTATTGGCCATGCACTGCATGAAGGCTTACCGCCATTTGAAGCAGGCGCCGGCAATGGTACGTGGAACCTCAATCGCTATCAGGTGCCGTTAGCGCGGCATGTGGGCGTGTGGGATCAACGTCATACCATATTGCCGCAGTTATCTGATAACGATCCCAGCCGTGGTATCGCCGAAGTGGTGATGATCCCTGTGGTCGCGGCGCTGATTGAAGCCGTGTATCAAGCAACCCATGTCCGCTTTTACGATTTACCTATGACAGCGAAAAAAATTAAGGAGGCCATGGCATGAGCCAGTCTATTAAACTGACCATTAATAACCAAGCCGTAGGCCCGATTGAAGTCGCCGATGGTGTGATGATGATTGAGTTTCTACATGAGTACTTAAACCTCACTGGCACTAAGTTTGGTTGTGGCGCAGGCGTATGCCACGCCTGTACAGTGATCGTCGACGACGAGCAAGGCATGAGTGAAGTGGTGCGTACCTGCATCAATGGTGTTGAGCGTTTTAATGGTAAACGCGTCCGCACTGTCGAAGGTCATGCTAGACAAAACTCCCTTGGCGAAATCACCGCCCTAAGCCCAGTGCAAGAAGCTTTTTTAGAGCATTTCTCGTTTCAATGTGGCTGGTGTACCTCGGGCTTTGTCAACGAATCGACCGCGCTGCTTGAGCGATTAGAGCGACAACCTATCGCTAAAGATCAAGTTGAAAAAGTCGTTGAAGATGCCTTGAGTGAACACGTATGCCGCTGTACTGGCTACGTAAAATACTATGCGGCAGTCAAAGATCTGATCCTCAAAACTAAGGGGCTAACCCTGTGATGACATCAGCCAATCTGCGCCATTTCTCGCGCTATTTCCCGCACATTAGTAGGATAAAAAATCTGTTGAGCCACAATCTACTCCTGAGTTTAGGGCTAGGTTTACTCGCCTGTTCCAGCAGCGTTGCCGATGAAGGCGGCAATACGAATAACGACATCGCACGCGGCGCGTATCTGATGAAGATAGGAGACTGTGTGGCCTGCCATACTGCAGTCGGCGGTCGTGAACTCGCGGGCGGTTTGCCGTTCGAAACCCCCTTTGGCGCTGTGTACTCGACCAATATCACCTCAGATAAAGAAACCGGTATTGGCAAATACAGTTACGAGGAGTTTTTTGATGCCATGCACCACGGTGTTGGCGTCAACGGCAACCTCTATCCTGCTATGCCTTACACTTCCTACAGTTTGCTCACGGACGCAGACACTCAGGCGATTTATGCCTATCTGATGAGTACTAAACCTATCAAGCAAGCTAATCGCGACAATGATGTTTACTTTCCGTTTAACCTGCGTTTTGGCCTAAAAGCTTGGAACTTAGTCGCACACGATGCTAAGGAATTTACCCCGAGCAAGGAAAAAAGTGAGCATTGGAACCGCGGCAATTACTTAGTCAATGCCCTAGGGCACTGCGGTGAATGCCACACCCCAAGAGACACGCTGTTTGCCATGGAGCAGGACAAGCACTTTGAGGGCGCGATTATCGAAGGGCTAGAGGCATCGGACATTCGCCCCGCTGAGCTTAACAGGCAAAACTGGACCCATGAGGATCTTAAGTCGCTATTTACCGAAGGCTATTCCCGCAAAGGCACCGTCTTTGGCGGCATGTATCCCGTGGTGTATCACAGCTTTAGCCACTTAACCGATGATGATATGCGCGCGGTAAGCAGTTATCTGCTCGATAACGACGATGATCTTAAACCGGATCCGCTCACCTTTAACAGCCATAAACCTGAACTGCCAGGTTATACGCTCTACAAAGGTTACTGCGCCGGTTGTCATGGTCAAAATGGTGAAGGTCGCCCCAACGTCGCCCCCGCGATGGCAGGTAACGCCACCTTAGATAAAGCGAGTCCGCACAATATCGTCGCCGTGATGCTAAAAGGTATTCAAAGCCAGCATTACAACGCTACCACCAGCTTTTATGCCATGCCGGGATATGCTGATGAGTTAAGCGATGAGCAGATTAAAGACTTAGCCAATTACCTAAGACTCACCTGGAGCACACAAGCTGGTAATCTCGATGTGAAAACCATCCAAAGCTTAAAAGAAGTGATCCTCGAGCACGACTAACCCACATAGATATGTGGGAGATTTAAGATAAAAGCTGCATAGGTATGTGGGAGATTTAAAATAAAAGCCGACTCTAGCGTCGGCTTTTGCTTGAATGATATAGAGCGCGAGAATCGGTCACTCATCGACTTAATCAAAGTAAGCGAGATCAGAGTAAGCGGAGCTTCACTCCCACTTAGCCACGCAGTCGAGTATCAAAGAAGGCTAAGCTGCGCGCCCACGCGAGTTCGGCGGTGGCTTTATCGTATCGGCCAGTGGAGTCGTTATGAAAACCGTGATTCACATTTGGGTAAAGATAAGCAACATAATCGGCTTTGTTGGCTTTTAGCTGGGTTTCGTACTCGGCCCAAGTGTCGTTTACCCGCTGATCGAGCCCAGCAAATTGCAACATAAGTGGCCCCTTTACTCGGCTACGCAGTTCCGCAGCGGCTGGCGTGCCATAGAAAGGTACACCAGCATTAAGCTCATCGGGAATCGTGGCGGCCAGCATATTGACGATATAGCCGCCAAAACAAAAACCCACGGCACCGAGTTTGCCATTGCTTTGGGGGTGGGATTTTAAAAACTGCGCTGCGGCAATAAAGTCTTGCTCGATTTTGGCTCTGTCTAAACTGCTTTGCATGGCGCGGCCCGCATCATCATTACCCGGATAACCACCGAGGGAATAAAGTGCATCGGGGGCGAAGGCGATATACCCCTGCGCGGCTAATCGGCGAGCCACATCTTCGATATAGGGATTAAGACCCCGATTCTCGTGCACCACTAATACCACAGCGGCTTTTTTACTGAGATCTAAGGTTTTCGGCTCACCTGCGGCACTGCCCGCGAGCAATAACTCATCGGGCATGACTAAGTAGCCGCGCCCTTCACCGTAACCATTTGGCGAGGGAAACTTAACATAGCTGGCTTGAATACTGGGATCGTTAAAGGAGACTTGCTCGGCGAGGGCATAGTTCGGCAAGAGTGCGCCCGTGAGCATCGTCATGGTGAAACCTAGCGCCACCAGCCCTGCGAGCCGCCCCATAAACTCACGGCGATCGATAATGCCATGGGCATATTCGTCATACCAGTCAAAGGCTTCCTGCGGTATCGGTTGTACTTTCTGGGCATGTATCTGACTTGTTTCTGCTAAGGCTTGCTTGTCTTGTTGTGTCATCGTTATTCCTCCATTGAACAAGCTAACCACAGGTAACACGTCTTCCCTAGCTTGTGGGTGTTAAGATTTAACTCAAGAGTAAAGGAAGAATCGCACTTAGGGCAACTGACTTTAACGTTTGCCGTTTGGTAAGTTTGTTTTGAAATAGCACACGATCGGCACAAACGGCTGTCGGTTAGGGCAAGGCTAGCTTAAAATAGCGATTTAGATTCTAGAGGGCCTAGCGTGATACAACATAGAGCTAGCCAGATGGTGATATTCCACACTCTGGTGACCAGTGGTAGTTTTACCCAAGCGGCGGCCAAGTTAAAAACCTCGACTTCCTATGTCAGCAAGCAGCTTGGCGCACTGGAAGCCGAGCTGAACTTGCTATTAGTCCAGCGGACCACTCGCACCTTAGTGCTAACCGACGCGGGCCAACAGTTTGCCCATTACTGTGAGCAAGTGTTTGAAGCGACGCAAAATGCCGATGCGATTATGCTAGATGCCCGCGATGACATTAGCGGTACGATTCGTCTCGGTTCCTCCCAGTCCTTCGGCACCTTACACATCATCCCCGCACTGGAAGTGTTGCAGCAAAAATACCCCGAATTGCGATTTGAGCTAAGCCTGTTCGACCATAAAGCCGACATGCTAGAAGAAGGCTTGGATCTGTGGATCACTAACCATGAACAGCTGAACGAAGGTTATATCGCCCAGCACCTTGCCGAGACTAACTTTGTGGTGGTCGCCTCTCCCGATTATTTACTCAAGCATGGCGTGCCACACCATCCACAGGCGTTAGCGCAACATAATTGCGTTATCTATCAAAGCAAGAGCCGTAATTATGATCGCTGGAGTTTTGCTAAGGATGACCTAGAACAAACCGTGCATGTGGCGGGGAATTACCGTGTCGATTTAGCCGAAGCCGTGCGCAATGCGGTGATTGCCGGGCGCGGCATAGGCTATGTGGCCACGTATTTACTCAGTGATGAGTTTCAAAGCGGAAAACTGATCCAGCTCTTTCCCGATTGGAAACCACTGCAACAGATGCCCGTCTATGTGGTTTACCCGAGGCGGCGCCATTTACCGACTAAGTACAAGGTGATAATCGAGTGTTTAAAGTCCCATATCGGCCACCCGCCCTACTGGGATAAAAAGCTCAAACCTTGGTTAGGTAAGGCTGTCACTTAAACTGCAGTCACATAAGCTGCATTTCAAACCAGCACTGACTACTGCACCAGCCTAAAGTCGTCTGTGGCGTGATTTCGATTATTGCCACAGGCACAAATATTATTTCCTCTGGGCAACAGTAGCTAAAATAGCTTTTATTCTCCTGCATAAACAGCAACTTAAACTGTTGCTATTTTCGACTATTTTATCGTAACAGCCCAGTAACGCCCTCGACTTGCCCTTACTGCGACTCGGCCTACAATGCGCGGCTTCTTCCTTAACTCAAAAGAATAACCCCTTATGACCGCGATATTAGGCATGATTAGTATCTTGTTTTTTGCTTGGTTACTGTCAGTGAACCGCAAGAATATTCCCTACCGCACTGTGATTTTAGCCCTAGGCTTACAAATTATATTTGCCCTGTTAGTGCTCTACGTCCCTGCGGGTAAGGCCGTATTGCAGTCTGTTACGGCGGGCGTGTCGAGCGTGATAGCCTATGGCAACGAAGGGACCGGCTTCCTGTTTGGCGATCTCGCCACGGGTAAAGTCGGCTTCGTATTTGCAATCAATGTGTTAGGTATCATCATCTTTTTCTCGGCACTGATTTCAGCCTTATACCATATTGGGTTAATGCCTAAGGTGATCAACATTATTGGTGGTGGTCTGCAGCGTTTACTGGGCACGGGCCGCGCCGAGTCTTTATCTGCCACGGCAAACATCTTCGTCGGTATGATTGAAGCGCCGCTGGTGATTAAACCCTATTTAAAGCACATGAGCGATTCACAATTCTTCGC
Source organism: Shewanella sp. SM87 (assembly GCF_025653705.1). Classification (NCBI taxonomy): domain Bacteria; kingdom Pseudomonadati; phylum Pseudomonadota; class Gammaproteobacteria; order Alteromonadales; family Shewanellaceae; genus Shewanella; species Shewanella sp. SM87. The sequence continues at coordinate 97,451 of NZ_JAKKSC010000014.1, read as the reverse complement.
GGTCATGAGCTGTGGTTTAGCCTCAGTCGCGGGCGGTACCTTAGTCGGATATGCCGCTTTAGGTGTCGATCTTAACTATCTGATTGCCGCCGCCTTTATGTCGGCACCCGCGGGTCTGTTGATGGCAAAAATCCTCATGCCGCCTAGCGACAATGACAAAAATAGTGCCGATGAAATCACCTCAGTCGAACTGCCACGCGCCACCAATGTGGTTGAAGCCTTAGCCGATGGCGCTATGTCTGGCATGCGGATTTCTGTCGGGATTGGTGCCACTCTACTGGCCTTTGTCAGTGTTATCGCCCTACTGAATGGCATGTTAGGCGCTGTGGGTGAATGGTTCGGTTACCAGTTAAGCTTCGAGTTCTTGCTCGGTTATCTGTTCGCCCCTATGGCATGGCTGCTGGGTATTCCTTGGCATGAGGCCATTACTGCAGGCTCACTCATTGGCCAAAAAATCGTGGTGAATGAATTTGTGGCCTTTATTCAGTTAATGAAAGTCGAAGACCAACTGAGCGCCCATTCTCAGGCCGTTGTGACTTTCGCCCTGTGTGGTTTCGCGAACATTTCCACTATGGCAATTTTGATCGGTGGACTGGGTAGCATGGTGCCAGAACGCCGCGAATTTATCGCCCGTAATGGTTTTCGCGCCATTGCCGCGGGTGTATTTGCCAACCTGATGAGTGCGGCAATTGCCAGCGTGATCCTCTCGCTGTAATCCATCAGCTTGGGCTTTTTTAGGCACTCATCTCACCATTGAGTTAACCACTAAGTTAGCCACTCTCGCGCAGCAAAACCGCGATCAACACAAACCCAAATCAAGCAAGCTTGGTTTGGGTTTTCTTTTATGCCTCAGATATTTTTTGTGTATAATGTCGCCAGAAAAAGATTAATGAGTTTACATTTCAATAACATGCGTAGCCAAAGGAGTACGAATGGCCATAGTGAAATACAAGGCAGTTAACGCCGCAATCACACTGACAATGGCAGGTATAACACTCTTGTTAACCGCCTGCGATAACTCAACGTCACCCTCCAATTCAGTTAATACCAACATACCCACAGAGCGTGAATATCAGATTATCTCCACCATAAACCTCAATGATGGCTTTGAAACCCGCAAAGTGCTGCAGGCACGACTGCTGCTGGATTACCAATTACAGAATGCAGAGGGTAAGGCGACCAGCTTAACAACGCCGTTAACCCATAACGCCCGTTTTTTTATCCAACCTAATATGCTGCAAATTAGCGATTATGGCATGCCGATTCCGGTGAGTAATATCGACCCTAAAGGTAACTCTAATGAAATCTTTCAGTTGGTTAAAGATGGCTTTAATGTGGAATTTAACAATGGTGAAGTCCGCCAACTGACTCCCATTGCCAAGATGGATCAAAAAGATATCAAGGAATTATTTGACCACTGGGTGAATCTTAATAGCTTGTTTAAACAAGCTCCAACCTTGCCTGTGGTGCTTGAGCCTAGGGTCGGTTATAGCATCAGCGCCCCCATGGATGCACGCCTAACTTGGACGGTTGAGCAAGTGACCGAAGATAAGTTATTTGCAGTAGTACAAGGTGAGAAAGACAACTTTAAGGCCTATGGAAAGTTCGAGCTTAACCGCAAAACCGGTTGGTTAGAGAGCATGGCGTTTTTTCAACAAGAAGTGCAGCAAGGCAGTACTCTCACCCGCCGCATCGCCATGGCGCCCAAGGATAGCCCTTATATTATGAGCATGCTTTGGCATGCCGACGCTCGCTACGATGCGGAGCGTGATATAGATGATCTGCAAAAAGAGCTATACCCGATTAGCGATGTTCCGCGGGAATATAAAGCCCATGATAAGGACTTTATAAAATCCTTATTAGCTGATCAGCAAGGTATTCTTGATAATATTGGCCCATGGGGCGCTGACACGCCAGAAGTGCTGCAATTGCGCTTTGTGCATAATATGAGCCCGCGATATGTGGTTGCTAATGTGAATTATGAAGACTTAGCCGCCTTTGATGCCAGCGGAAATCCGATAGACATTCACTTCTGGCAGCACAGCAGAGGTGTGGCGATGAATTTCAACCGCTCGATTGAGTCTTCGGTGGATCTTATCGCCACAGGCTGGGACAACACCGCCAATAAACTCAAACAGATAGACCATATCACCGCCAAGCTGACCCTTATCCCCGAAAGCAATAAGATAGTCGAAAAATCGTGGGATGAACTGGTCGCCACTCCCTATACCTTTGGCGATGCGAGCCTCACGATTCAGGTGCTCGACGCCGAGGCAAAGCTATTTAAAGTCGTGACAAAGCAGAGTAAGACTAAAAACATTAACCTTCCTTTTCAGCAATTTAAAGGAAAGATGGCCGAAGCCCGTCGCGATGGTGATTATCCTAAATGGTTAACGGTGACGGATAAGGAACTACTGGGGGAATTAATCGGTGTCGATGATCCTCATCACCTTAGCACCCGCGCCCTGCTACTTAAGCTAGATGAAATCCCTAAAACCGTTGTAATACTGGAGAGCCAGCCACAACCGGAGTTAAGCCAAACCAAGAACATCCGCTTTGTGACCTTTACCGACTACAACCAAAATCTGGCCAATCCCTTAAGCGAGTTTGGCGATTCGAGCCTCAATAACTTCCTCTATCAAGATCTTGAGCCATCAAACGCCGAAATCAGTGCGATCCAAGGGATAAAACCTGAGACTGAAAATGGCCATAATCTGTATATTCCTATGTCAGCCGCATTAGCGAGTGCCTGTAAACCTGAAATAGAACAAGGTTTTAAAGAGGGGAAACACGAAGTCACTTGGCTGTTTGAGCATAATGCCCCAAACGGACCAGCCTATACCCTGATGACGCCCGACCGCGAGCGGCAGTTTTTCTACGATAAACACATCCAAGGAAAAATCCATTGCCAAGGTGATATCAGTTGGCAACCCTTAGAGCAGGCAGCTAACCCACGTCCTTGGTTAATCGATTTACAAGCTTGGCTAACAAAAACCGGTTATGGTGACGAGCCGAGTAAAGATCTTAAGAACTACTTTAAAGTCGAGGATGCCCAGGGCAAATCCCTAACGATTCGACTGCCCGAAACCACCGAACTGCGGATTAAAGAGGCGCTGGTCGATGGCCGCTATTTGAGTGTGGAGGGCCCTGCAGCGAAGGTGAGTTATATGACTCTCTCTCAAAACCCCGTAGACATCCCCTATGAATTCACCTTTAAACCTTTGCCATAAAAAGGAGCGGTTATGCGTCTATTTACAGTAAAACTGCTCCTTGGAGCACTGGTACTTATCTGTATCACTATCAGTGCCAGTGCCAATGCCAATGCCAATGCACAAAAGGTGTTACTCGATGCCCATTGGAAGGTTGTCAAAGATGAAAAACAGGCTCAATACTATCTAAAACAATCGACCGAAGTTATCGACGGACATTATAAGGCTGAGATTTATTACAAAGACAAAGATATGCTTTTCTGCGCCAGTGCCCTCGCCGATAACAATATCGGTAAAACACTCGCGAGCGAACAATTTCGCGGTGCTTATCAATGCTACTTTGAGGATGGCAAGCCCTACGAACAAGGCTTTCGCAACGAGCAAGGTCAACTTCATGGCCTGCTCAAAAAATATATCGCCACGGGTCAATTGTATGTTGAATCGCACTATGAAAATGGCGTTAAACAAGGCCCAGAAACAGGTTACTGGGAAGGTGGGAAGATCCGGTACAAAACGACCTATAAAGATGGCAAAGAGGTCGGTATAAGCGAGCTTTTTGATAGCGAGGGCAAGCTTAGGGGCAAAGTCTGTAATAGTGGTACTTGTGTTACCCAGTACTATGACAATGGCAACTTACACGTCGAAATCCCTATGGTGGATGGGCTTACACATGGCAACGAGACCAATTGGGGCTTTGGTAAAATCATTTCGACCCAAGCTTATGTCAAAGGTAAGAAACACGGGGATTACTTCGAATATTTCGACGATGGCAAGGTAAAGCGCCACTACCGCTACCACAATGATTATAAAGTCGGTGAACAACTGGATTACTTTAAAAATGGCCAGATAGCCCAAAAGGAAATCATAGAGGCGCCATGGAATGTGAAGTTATCGATTAAATACAATGAAAAGGGCGAAATGCTCAGTTCAACCGAAGAAAAACACCAAGACAACAACTGGGTTTACCGTAAGCATCAACGCTTTAGTGAAGGTCAACTTACCTCTAACATAGAAGAAGACAAGCTTAAAAAATGGGTCCTCAACGAAATATTTGAGCAAGGTGAGTTAATTAGCCGCAGCGAGCATATCGATAACCAATTGACCGGTTTATATCTGCAAACCCTAAACCGTAGTCAAACTGTAAAAGTGATTACCCGCGAGTATTTTAAAGAGGGTAAGCGCGAAGGCCCCTACGAGATGCTGAAAATTAACCATGAGACAGGGGAGCAGTGGGTGGCCGAGCGCGGCCAATATGCCAATGACAAGCCCGTTGGCTCTTGGAAGAAACAACAAGAAGATGCCACCCTCACCTTTAGCTATGATGCCCAAGGCGAGCTCGATGGTGAGTTCCGTAATGAGACAAGTTCTGGGCAATTGCTTGAATTAATAAACTTTAACCATGGCAAACCCGAAGGATTAGTACAACGCTACGCCACTGACGGCCAATTGCATGAAAAGGGCGAATACCGCAATGGGCAACAGGATGGCGACTGGGTGTACACCCATGGTGAGTTCGGTTTCAACCCAATGCCAAATCCTGAGAGACACTATTGGTACGGACGCTTCGACCAAGGTAAACAAGTCGGCCACTGGGAACTGCGTAATACCGAAGACTATGTGCTTGAAATAGCGAATTATGACGAGCAGGGCAGGCTTCATGGTAAACAATACGAATTTAGGGATAATGGCTGGATAGAAGTGATCAATAGCTTCCATCATGGCGAGTTTTTAAATCGGGAAATACCGCCGCCGGTGATTACCTCGGACCATGTTTTCCCTATTTTTTAGCCTAAGCATATTCGCTTAATCGATTAACTTAACCCTTGGCGCTGTGCACTGTATATAAGTGCACAGCCCGATAAATAAACTCAACAGCAAAAAATTAGGATTCTTGTATAGGCTGCAAACCGCGCGGCCTTAAGACCCAGAACAGAGCAAGGAATCAGCATGTTCAATACGCCATTTCGCTTTATCAGCCTCGCGATTGCGGGAGCCAGCTTAACCAGTGTCCATGTACAAGCAGCGCAAAATCTCTCCTCCATGATGGTCGAAATCCGCCAACAGGACGGAATTCCCAGCTATTACAATCTCGCCACTGGCATGCCCTTAAATGGCGATATCGCCATAGTGCGCGATAACCAAGGCTATACCTTAGGGCAGTTTTCCGAGGGGATCCCTAATGGTAAATGGCAAGTATTTCATACCAATAACAGCAAGCTAGTCGAAGGAAACTATCAGCAGGGTTATCAAGATGGCACTTGGCATATGTTCGATTTGAGCGGCGCAGTTACTGAGGAACAGCAATTTGCCAAAGGCGTGCCCACGGGCGAATGGAAGGAATACAACAGCAGCGGCCATCTCAGCCAAACGACGCGCTATCAAGACGGTAAAAAGGAGCAAGTAAAACGTTTCTATGCCAGTGGCAAACTGCAAGCCCAAGAAAGTTACCTCGATAACCTGCGCCACGGGAAATGGGAAAGTTTCTATGAAAACGGTACCTTGTCCCAAAGCCAGAGCTATGCGAACAACCAACTCTCAGGTTCTTATTTAGAACAAAATCCCAATGGACAAGCCACAGTGACGGGCCGCTTCGATGCCGAAGGCCGTCGCCAAGGAGCATGGGAAACCTTTTTCGATGACGGGACTAAATCGAGCAGCAGCCAGTTTAATCTCAATCTGCTCGAGGGTGAAGAACGGACATTTTACCCCAATGGCGAACTCGCCAGCCTCTGCCAATATAAGGCCGGACAACGCCAAGGCAAGTGTCAGCAATTTAATGATGCGGGTAAATTACAAGTTAAAGAACAGTATGTTAACGACGCTTTAGATGGGCAGCAGCAATATTTTAATGCCGAAGGAAACCTCACCAGCGATCTCAACTATAAGCAGAACCAACTCGCCGGTACGCAAAAGTATTTCTACGACAATGGCCAACTTAAGGAACTGCGCAGTTATCAAGACTCAAAGCTAGCTGAAAATGGCCAATATCCGCTTCATGGACCATCGGAGCGTTATGATGCCGAAGGTAATTTACTCGAAAAAAGCCACTACGACATGGGAATTAAGGATGGGCTATTTGAGCGCTATCATGCCGGCAAGCTGCAATCCTCCGAGCAATGGCGACAAGGGCAGCGTCACGGTGAATCACGCCGTTACCACAACAATGGCAAGCTGCGGACGCTAGATCAATACGTTGAAGGTAAACCAACAGGGAAATCAGAAACCTATTTTGACGACGGCACAGTGAGTGAGCGCGGCGAACGTATCGATGGCCAATGGGTCGGAAAATATGAGTCATTTTACGATAACGGTAAACCTCGGGAAGTATCTCACTACGCACGGGATAAAAAAGACAATGCCAGTCGTTACCCTCTTGATGGCCATTTCGCCCGCTGGTATGCCAATGGTGATCCCAATGAAGAAGGCACATATCAAAACGGCAATAAAGAAGGCCTATGGATACAGTACAGCGAAGGCCTGAAACAACGGGAGCAAACCTTCGCCAATGGCAAACTTAATGGTAACTATACAGAGTATTACCACGGACGCCGCCGTGTGACAGGGGAGTATCTGGACGACCAAAAAACCGGTCTATGGACAGATTATCGCTACGAAGAAAAAGACCCTACCTATGGCACAATCCCCGAGGGGAATATCCAGCAAAAAAGCCATTGGCAGGAAAACAAGCGCCATGGAATTCGAGAGTTTTACAGCTTTAAGCAAGTGGTTTACCGCTCAGAAACCTATGATAAAAATGACAAAACAGGCCCGTATGCCGAGTACTATCCCAACAATGGCCAACTAAAACTTAGCGGTGCTATGGATAAAGGTAATCAAACTGGATTGTGGGAAAGCTGGTTTGAGGATGGGATGCAAGCTGCTAGCACTGAGTTTTTAGAGGGTCAAAACCATGGCCAAACGAAAGAATATTACAGTAACGGCCAACTCAAATTAGAGGCAACTTATGCTAAGGGTTCGCTTGATGGTCAAGTTAAGCAATATCACCAGAACGGTAAGCCAGAACTCGTTGAAATCTGGGTGAAAGGCCAAAAAGAAGGCGATGCCAGCTATTACCACAACAATGGCAAGTTAGCCGAACAAGGCACTTATCTTAGGGATCGCAGGGAAGGTCTATGGCAAAGTTTTTGGCCTAATGGTGAAAAACGCACTGAAGGCAGTTATCTCAGCGATCGAGAATCAGGGGATTGGAATCATTATGATCAACTCGGCAAGCTGATTAAAACAGAACACCATGGCTAGCCTAAAAATGGGGTTTTAGATTAAAAAGCGATCTAGTTCAAACATTTATCCTTAACTCCAAATCTAAAGGAAGTTTCATGCAAAGTGTGCCATAACCAGTGTCTATACTAACGGCCTTTTTTTTCGTTTAGGACAAATTGCCTATGAAGACATTTATGAAAGACGAGTTAGCCCTGCTACTGGGAATACTGACCTTAGTATTCTTTAAAACCGGTGGCGATAGCTTACTCGCCGATGGCACCGCCCTCTCGACCTATATTCCCGTTTCACTCGCCCTATTGGGTGTAGTGACTTGGGCTATTTTCTCTGTGGTACGCCACTCAGATGCACTAGCGATTAAGCTTGGCGATCCCTATGGCACCTTAATCTTAACTTTATCGGTCATTTCACTCGAAGTGGTGATGATCTCCTCCGTGATGCTGACCGGAGAACCCAACCCTGTCATGGCGCGCGACACTATGTTCGCCGTCGTCATGTTGATCATCAATGGCTTAGTGGGCTTTACATTATTACTTGGCGGCTGGCGTTACCATACCCAGCATTTCAATTTAGATGGCGTAAAATCCTATCTCGTGGCGATTATTCCCCTCGCCCTACTCTGTTTAGTACTGCCTAATTTTACCGAAGGTGGCACTATTGGCGGCATGTCTAAAGCCATGTCTTGGATGCTGATCATTATTTCAATTCTGCTCTATGGCGTCTTTTTAGTGGTACAGACGAAGAGCCACAGCCATTTCTTTGTCGATGCCGATCATGAAGACCATGAGGAACACCACGGCATACTGCGCAGTAATGCTTACCATACGATTCTATTAATTGGCTACTTACTCGTGGTCATTTTGCTGGCAAAAACCTTAGCTATGCCCATCAATTACAGCGTAGCTACCCTAGGCGCTCCACAGGCATTAGGGGGCTTTATTGTGGCCTGCTTGATTTTATCTCCCGAAGCTGTGGGAGGCTTTAAGGCCGCGTTAAACAATCAATTACAGCGGGCGATGAATCTGTATTTTGGCTCAGTGCTCGCGACGATTGCACTCACAGTCCCTGCGGTATTAATTATTGGCAGCGTGATAGATCAAGAAGTCCATTTAGGCCTGTCACCCGCCGACATGGTGCTATTAATCACCAGTTTAATGGTCTGTAAGGTCAGCTTTAGTAGCGGTCGCACCAATGCATTGCATGGCGCGACTCATATAGTCTTGTTTATCGTTTACTTGTTCTTAATGTTTGAACATGCCTAAACTTTATTAAATCCAAGGCCGAGCGTGATTTATTTGCGTCTCGGCTTTACGCTTTTCTCATCCAGATTGACCCGCAGTAAGAGTACAAACCAGACTAAAGCGCCAACAACAAACCAGATAAAAATCCACACTAACTTATGGCCATTACGAGCCTCAAATGGCTCAAATTTGGGCATAAAAATCGTTTGATGTTCGGCTTGGTAAAGCGGACTTTTTTGTGCGGCGCTGAGCAACTCTGAACGAAGTGAGGATGGAGCTAATCGTTCAAGGTAAACAAAACTCTGGGGGTCCAACTCATTGAACTCATTTAGGGATTTAGCCAAAAACGCTTTGAATTGCGCTTCTTTCTCATTGGGTTCAAGTCGATTACTGATCTCCTGCTGATAAACTTTACCATACCAAGCGAGGGCCTTAGCATGCCAACTGTCTGCACGCTCGGCAAAAATCGGCATAGCGATATACAGTGCCATATTTAAGTGACTACTATGTTTACCTGTAACCTCTAGGCTTCGCTGCAAACCAATTTGCATCTTATCAATATAAGATTGCTGCAACTGATAATACTGAGTATTTTTATGGAGATACAATTCTTGTATCGATGCTAATTGCGTTAACTTCCCCGTGGTCGTCTTGAGATATTCCTGCGCAACAATGCAAGGAACAGCCATTAATTGCACCGCGATCAATAAATAGAAAAAGCGCGAATTATCTTTAACAAACTTGAGTCGTTTTAGCCTAGGCCGGATATAAATGATCGACAATACCCAAGACAGTATCTGCGGCAGCCACAAATTAACGATATCTTCATCTAGGCTAAAAAACTCAAGGTTAACCAACAACAGCCAATGGACAAAACTGTAACCAGAAACAAATAACAGGCTGAGAAATAAGAAGGGAAAATAGATAAGTTGAATTTTTTTTAAAAATACATCCACACGAATGTCATCCTTGAGAACATAAAATAACGACTATGGTACGCTCAAATCCATCATAAATTTACCAAAATTGAGTAGCAACTCAAAGCGTTAAAACATAAAGGCCAGATTGATTGCTCATCTGGCCTTTATGTTTGTACTTTTATAAAGCTGCAACCGAGAAACTAGGTCTCACTCAACTTAGCTAATTGCTGCTGGCTACGTTGTTTCTTGTATTGCTTAGCTTCAGCAGGAATAGGAGTGACTTTGCCAGTCTCTAGCCAGTTACGTAAACGGTTAGCATCCGCAATATGAGTATATTTGCCGTAAGCATCGAGCACGACAAATGCCACTTGGCGTTTTGCCATTTCAGTACGCATCACAAGGCAGTGCCCCGCAGCATTCGTAAAGCCTGTTTTGGTTAGATGAATATCCCAGTTATCTTTATAAACCAAACGATTGGTATTACGAAAATCTAAACTGTATCTTGGGTTGGCAAAGGTAACCGTCTTCTTCTCGGTCGAACTCAGCTGGCCTAGCATAGGATACTTTTCACTGGCCTTGAGTAAGACAATCAGATCACTGGCACTCGAAACGTTTTTATAGGATAAACCTGTAGGTTCAACATAGCGGGTATTTTTCATTCCCAGTGCTTTTGCTTTGGCATTCATCGCCTTAATAAAAGCTTTATGACCACCGGGATAATGATGTGCAAGACTTGCAGCGGCACGGTTTTCTGATGACATTAAGGTCAGCAATAACATTTCTTTACGGCTGATTTCACTGCCGATACGAACTCGAGAATAAACACCTTTCATTTCTTTGGTATCACGGATATTTACCGCAAGCTTTTGCTCCATAGGTAACTTTGCATCCAGCACCACCATTGCTGTCATCAACTTAGTGACAGATGCAATTGACATTACTGCATTAGGATTATTGGAATAAAGCACTTCATTGGTTTTTAAGTCCACGACTATCGCACTACGTCCTGCAATTTCTTGCTTTAATGGTGCTTGCTTCGTTTTTGCTGTCGATTGAGTTTTGGTGCTTTTATATGCGACAGAGGCCGAATCGGCTGAATGCGCTGTCGTGGCAACGGTGAGACTGCTGCACGCAAGAATAAAACTACTGAGCAGAAAACGGATCTTCATATAGATTTCACTGAATAGATAAGGGATCGATTGTGCTATGGCACAGGTTTTGGCTAAGTATAGGAGTTCTACAGTGAAAGAAATAGAATGCAATTAGACTTTTATCAGTAAGATCAGCACTTTCTTCTCAATTTTTTTATATAAAACCAGCTTAACCTGTCACCAATCCAGAGCAATAAAGCACCTAGATCTAGGCTTTTCAATTACAGTAGAGATAAAATCTTAGGAAGAGGCTTTTTTCAGTAGAATAATTTGAAATGAAAATAATGGGCGACTTTTTGCACTTTTAACAAAAGTCCCTGTACAACAGTGGTTTCAAGCATCTAAATACGTCATTTTAGGCGAATGAAAGCGTTAACATACGCCCTAAAATGTCGCGTTATAGCATCTTATCCGCTAGCGTAAGACAAATTCGAGTAAGGCTTCAGTATCTTCACACTCTTGTATCAGTTGGTCTGTCAGCACAAAACCGTGTCTGAGCAGTACTCGCTGTGAAGCTAAATTATGTTTAGCCACATGGGCAAAGAGGGGTCTTAAACTGACTAAAGGCAAAAATTGCGCTAAGGTCTGTGTCGCGATACCTTTGCCCCAATATTCACGGTCAATCCAATACCCTATCAGCGCTTGTCCATCACTTTGCCAATGCCCAATATTGCCCATAAACTTGCCATCAACCAATATCGCCCTTGGTAATACATTCACTTGTCCCAGAATATTTTGATGCCAATGTTTAAAAAACGCTTCCCGATCCCGAGGAGGAAATTGAGCAAGCTGGTTAGCAATGGGATCGCTTTGATGCACAAAAATAGCTTCAAGGTCACTTTCAATAACTGCGCGTAAACTCACGTTTTGTTGTGTGTTTGGCTGTTTATCTGACTTACTAGACATAGGTATCACCATTAATACTATGTATTTCAAGTTGGTACAGCATGCCACATTTTATGAAGGTAAGCTCAAAAAAAAAAGCGCATAACCGAGAAGGAGTTAGCGCTCGAAGAGGCAAATTTGCCGAAATTGAGTTGTGTAAATTCAAACCATAAAACTCACACGATAGCATTCAAAGCCTAGATAAAAATCAATGCAAAAACGGGTGCGCCTAACACCATAGCGATACCAATAAAAATCATAGTCAAACTGGCGATAACGCCCTCTTGCTTGCCGATTTCATTGGCTTTTGCGGCGCCCGCACCATGGGCAGATGCCCCTAGAGCAACACCTTTACCTAACGAAGTACGAATACGCATAAATTTAAATAGTGGCTCGCACACCAAGATGCCAATGACGCCTGTAATTAACACCATCATGGCCGTCAACTCAGGCACGCCGCCAAAGGCACTGGTCGCCTCCATCGCGAAGGGCGTCGACACCGAACGTACCAGCAAACTCTTAGACAATTCCACCGGCAAGGGCACAAACTTCACCAACAGCCAAGAAGACATCATCCCCAGAAACAATCCGGCCGTTACACCTAACCCTATCGTCAGCGGATACTGGCGGATCAAGTTACGCTCACGATAAATCGGCAAAGCAAAGGCGATAGTCGCGGGCGCTAACATGGCCATCAACCAATGGGTGTATTCAAAATAGGTTGGCAGCGGGATCTTAAGATTAAACACCAATAAGGTAATCACTATTGGCGCTAACACTATGGGCGCTAACCACCAGACTCTATGGTACTTATAGAGACGCTTGGCACCGAAGTAACAGAATATTGTCAGCAATAAGCTGAATAAGGCTAATCCGGTCTGCGACAACACAAAATCCACCACTTTTGAGTCAGTCATCATTAAGCCGCCTTAACGTGGCGACGGGCTTGCTTTTTGATGTTCAGTTGGCGCTCAAAACGAAACACTCTATCGACCACAAAGCCTGTACCAAACATCACACACACACTGCCCATCACTAAAGTGAACAATATATTGGTGCCGTATTGCTCAAACAAACCTTCGTACTTAATAACGGATATCACTGGCGGGATGAAAAACAGCAATAACTCACCAATCAACCAAGCGGCGCCCAGTTGTACGGCATTTTCAGGAATGAGTTTAAAACCTAATAAAAATAAGAGTATGCCTAAGCCAATCACACTCCCTGGAATAGGAGAATGTGCCCAAGTGGCGAACCAGTGACATGCGAAGGACAGTAAACAGAAGAGGCCGATTTGGCTTAATAACAAAGCCCAATGTCGACACTGACGTATTGCGGCTTGTGGGAATGACATGATTTTCTCGGTTAGAACAAAGTTTTCTATAGGGCTATTCTAGGCTTGCCTATTTGATAAAAAAAATGAATATTAAGAATGTAATGCATGAATTTTAAGAATACATTTAAAGGTGAACCTTAATGGACCTCAAAGTTATCCGCTATTTTATCGAAATCGTCGATGCTGGAGGCTTCGGTAAAGCCAGCGAAAAAGTCCATCTCACCCAACCTGCACTATCAAAAGCCGTACGCCAATTGGAAGAGGAGCTAGACCTCATCTTACTCGAACGCGGTAAACGCGGCACCCAAGTCAAACTCACGCCCGCGGGCGAAGTTGTTTATCGACATGGCAAAGAGTTACTCGCTGGCCGACAACGCATGCTCGCTGAACTCACGGCCCAACGCAGTTTAACCGCGGGCGAACTCAATCTCGGATTGGCTCCTCTAGGTAGTGCCGAAATTTTTGCCCCGATTATTGCCAAATATCGCCAGCAATATCCGCAGATAGAGATGCACTTACTCGTCCGTGGCGGTGTAGAGCAAACCGCGGCAATCCAAAAGGGCGAAATTGAACTGGCTACTGGGATTATTGATTTTGATGAGGGTTATGACGGCATACGCGTGTTTAACGATCCTATGGTAGTGGTACTGCCTAAGGAAAATCCGTTATCCACCAGACAGATATTATCGTTTAGTGATCTCAGTGCCGACCCTCAAGTGATGTTCGAAACCGAATACACTCTCTATCAATTAGTGCTCAATGCCTGCCGACAGGCAGGATTTGTCCCTAAAAACATCACCCGCGTTAGCCAAGCCGATTTCGGTATTGCCTTAGTCGCCGCGGGCACAGGGGTTATGGTATTACCGCGCTCCATCGCGCGGCGCTACAGCGTGCCAGGCGTCGTAAATATCCCGCTGGCGAGTGACGAGCTGCGCTGGGAGTTATCCCTCTTTTGGCGCAAAGACCAAGTATTGTCCTTCGCGGCTCAAGCCATGATCGCCTTAGTCGAGAAGCACTTAACCCATAAATAACCCTATTCTTACCAAGGAACCACTAAGCTTAAACGCACTAGCGTATCGCTATCCCATGGCAGAATAGGCAAATACTCAGCCGAGTTAACATCGACTTTGGCATAGTGGTCTAAATTGTATTGCGTGTGCTCAGCACTCAGCATTAACACGCTATTAGGCCGCCAAAAATCGGTTTGGTAACTCAGCTCAAAGCGGTATTGATTCTCTAACCATTGGTCTTCGTCTTGCCAGGTTTGTGCGGCCACTTGCATATGTAGCTTAGGCGTCACATTAGCCCCTAAACTCCCCATAAAGGTATAAGCAAACGTACCATTCCCAAAATCGCCACGATCGTAACCTCGGGTTCTAGGCACATCATCATCGATTTCGAGATAGTAATAACCCGCACCCGCCTTGAACTGGGCCTGTAATGCTTGCCCATCAAAGTTAGCTGTCAGCCCAGGAAATACCTTAGCTTGTTTCTCCACCGAGCTAACGGTATTACGCTTTCCCTGTAAGTCGAACTGCCAACCGAATGAAAACGCGGGATTAACACGATAAAGTTCACCGCTCGCGGCATAGGCAGACTTAAACCACACAGGGATGTGGTCAGGGTCGAGTTTATCGACATCTACGTCTATATAGGCATCCAGCGCCGCCGTCAGCAAAATATCGCTTTGGGTTTTATGTTCTAACAATAGACTCGCATTCACCCCTAAGGTGTGAGAATCCTCGACCACAAAATCATGGCTGCCTAAGCTGTAATGCCACTGAGTTTGCTCTTCGGCCTGCAGTGCACTCGATAAGCACAGAGCTAAGCACACTAATGCTGAGTTGAGATAGTTCACTTTTGACTCCTGAAACATCGTTTCTAGCTTGATAATCAAATCAGCCAGAGGATTAAACTGCATAAAATAGGAATAACAACAACTAAGGTTGCCGTTAAAGAGCGGCTAAACTAGCCAATTTAATCAAAGAATAATAGGCGATAGTTCAAATTATGACACTCTCATTGAGAAGCCGCTAATAAACACCACAGGAGTATAGATAGCCAAAAACCTAACAGTAACAATAGTTATAGACCAAAGCACAATAATTCAACCCAGAAAAAACAACTTACACACAAATTTGTACAGGAAAGCAGCGCCCCTCAATCTTGCGACTGAAAACTGCAAAATAGAAATGAATTTTTAATCAAATTAACAGCATAATTATTGACACTTAATGCTCATCTGCCTATAGTCGCCACACTGATAGTGAAATCGAACAAGAGAGTCTTAAATGAAAAAGTCCATGTTATTAGGCGGCCTGACCTTAACTGCCACCTTGTTGTTAGCTGGATGCGGAAAAAGCGATGACGTGTTAGTCGTTGGCACCAATGCCGCCTTCCCTCCTTTTGAATATGTTGGCGGCCAAAGTGGCGATGAAATCAAAGGCTTTGATATCGATCTGGCCAAGCAAATCGCTAAAGATGCGGGCAAGACGCTCAAAGTCGAAAACATGAAGTTCGATTCACTGATCGTCGCGCTTAATTCAGGCAAGATTGATTTTATCGCCTCAGGTATGACGATTACCGCTGAACGTCAAGCAAACGTAAACTTCTCTGAGCCTTACTACGAAGCGACTCAAGTCGTACTCGTCAACAAAGATAACGATAGTATTCATACGCTTGAAGATATTAAAGGCAAACACTTTGCGGTGCAGTTAGGCACAACCGCTGACATCATGTCGAAGAAATACACCCAAAATATCACCGCCTTTAATACGGGTTTCGAAGCCATTATGGAGCTTAAAAATGCCAAGGTGGATTTAGTATTATTCGACAGCGAACCTGCCGCTAACTATCTGGCTAAAAATCCTGAATTAAAGATGATTAAACTGGATTTTCCTGCTGAGTTTTATGGTTTCGCCGTGTCAAAAGAGCAGCCTGAACTGCTGGCGAGCATCAATAAAACACTGGCTAACATGAAAGCCGACGGCCAATATCAGACGCTAGTTTCTGCCCATATAAAGTGATATCAGCATGATAGACGCAATTAATACCTCGCTGTTTAGCCCGATTGGCAAAGATGGCATGATAGGCATACTGCTGATATTAAATGGTTTGAAAGTGACGTTAATCGTCACTTTCTTCGCCATGTTATTAGGCGCAGTGTTAGGCATTGGCACCACCTTTATGAAGATGTCGTCTAAGTGGTATATCCGCTTCCCCGCCAATCTTTATGTCGGTGTGATCCGTGGCACCCCAGTAGTTGTGCAATTAGTGATCCTTTACTTCATCGTGCTTTCTGCCTTAGATGTCGATAAGATCACTGCCGCCATTATCGCTTTTGGTCTCAATAGCGGCGCGTATATTTCTGAGATAATCCGCGCAGGGATTCAAGCCGTTGATAAAGGTCAAACCGAAGCGGCCCGTTCACTTGGCTTGTCCCAAGCAATGACCATGAAGTCGATTATTCTGCCCCAAGCGATTAAGAATATTCTGCCCGCACTTGGTAATGAATTTATCGTGCTCCTCAAGGAAACCGCCGTCATTGGCTTTATCGGTGGTGTTGACCTTATGCGCGCCGGTGAAATCATCCGTAGCCGTACCTTCGAGGACAGTGTGCCCTTATTTACCTGCGCCCTTATTTACCTATTCCTGACCTACAGCTTCACATTTGTGCTGTCGAAATTTGAAAAGAGGTTGAAACAAAGTGATTAAAATAACCAACCTGCATAAAAACTTCGGCGATAACCAAGTGCTCAAGGGCATTAGCGAGCATATTCGTCAGGGCGAAGTAGTGAGCGTGATCGGTCCAAGCGGCAGTGGCAAGAGTACCTTTTTGCGCTGTATTAATCTGTTAGAGCAGCCAAGCCAAGGCGATATCGAGATTGAAGGTCAATTGATCACAGCGCCAAACGCCTGCGTAGATAAACTGCGGCAAAAAGTGGGCATGGTGTTTCAAAACTTTAACCTGTTCCCCCATAAAACCGTCATCCAAAACATCACCTTAGCGCCCATTAGTCTAAAACTGATGACGCCAGCTCAGGCCGAGACCAAAGCCCTCGACCTACTGGCACAGGTTGGTTTAAGTGACAAAGCCAATGCCTACCCCGCCAGTTTATCAGGCGGCCAAAAGCAAAGGGTCGCCATTGCCCGCGCATTGGCCATGGAACCAGACTTGATGCTGTTCGATGAGCCAACATCGGCACTCGATCCTGAAATGGTCGGTGATGTATTAGACGTGATGAAAGATTTAGCGCTAAAGGGCATGACCATGGTCATTGTCACCCACGAAATGGGCTTTGCGCGCGATGTATCCGATCGAGTGATCTTTATGGACGGTGGTTATGTAGTCGAATCTAGTCCGCCAGATGAGCTATTTAGCCACCCGAAAGAAGCCCGTACCCAAGCGTTTTTAAGCAAAGTATTACGCTAGCTTAAGCGGCTTAAGTCCTGTCACTCACGCTCACTGTCATGACCTTTATAAGTACGTGCAGTGAGCGAAGGATTCAAATTAGGATCCCAACATTCAACGTTTATGACAAAGACTAAATTAGACAAGTCAGGATATAATCATCTTTCACAACGCCATAAAAATTATGCCTTTGAATTAATAGGTATTGAACAAAAGCTAAATAGCCGTTTATCTGTTCAGGGAGTTTATTGTCATTGTGTCTCCAGCGACACGCCGTGAATATGTCCTTATAGGCTCGACGGCGACATCCATGTCGCCAACGGTCACTGGTGCCCCAATGCCAATTTTAACTACCAGTTTTGCTATATATACGTAAAAAGCTAGTAAATATAAATGGGTTAGAATTCTTGCTCTAATCTATGATTTTCGGATTAAATTTTCTATGGATTAACGCTGCGATCTAGAACAAACCGAAGCGCAGCGCAGATTTGTCCCTAGCAGCGCCTTGTTATGCGCTTGCCGCTTCACTTAAATCAATCTCCATTGGAATCTGATATGAATTTGTGTAAAGGCTAGCTTTAAATGATGCCCTCGGCTTGATCAGGACTTTTCCATCTTTTACTGAAATTGTACCGACCAGAGGAAATATATCCGATGGTCCCTTAAGATCAACAAACCTTTTAGTGAAAGTAGCACCTGTTTTGTGGTTAATGTATTTTACAAGCCCATGAGATGCTTCGCCATTTGGGCGCAATTTATATGAAACCAAAACCGAATATGACTTAGTATGTTTTGCCTTAACCGGAAGCTCGACCGCAGAACCAAATCTTTCCACCTCGTTTGAAGCAAGCTTGATTTTTTCGGTTTTTTCTATGCTCAACTTACAAAGGTGCTCAAGACACTCAAAGGTACTGCGAATTACAAATTGTTCAAGTTCGGACTCATTTGATGATTTTAATTTCTCAAAATTTACACCACAGTCTATATACCTAAGCCACTTTTCTGGTGTTCTATCGGAAAAAACCATCGTGCCTTCTGGAATAGCATTTGTGTAGTTTACATATAGGTGATCGAATTCTCCGAGGGATAATCCATTTTCACCAAGTATTGTGGCTATACGAGCACCCCAATAATGAAGCAGCTTAGGAAATTTGAAAAATCTAGAACAACTCGAAGGTAGACTCTTACCTGTCTCATATAGGGAGTCGCTAGCGTAGTACCTAATATCTATTAATACTTTTTCCATTTATATATCCGATCTATTTTCACGCATAAGCCACAAACAGCTGCTTTGTAGTGGATTGTTTTGCGGTAGCGTAGCAAAACAAAGAACGAAAAAGCCATCAGGCTGGTTTGCATTGTTATGTGTTACTCACAGAATGGACAAAATAAGTTGTTCATGAAGTCTAGTGGATCAATATTGGAGCTAGGTAGTAGAACCGTAACTCTACCGTGCTTTTGACATTCTATTTCTTGGAAGCCACCTTCTGCTTTTAAAGTACTTATTTCCAGATCGCTCCAGCCGCACCAAGGGCAACATTTTATCTCAGCTTCAGTGATAGCAGCTATTTCCTGCTCCCAGTTACACTCTCCGCAATGGACTTTGCGAATCGTTCTGGCTTCTGTGAGGTTTATTACTTTGGGTCTTTCGATCATTAAGATTCCCTTACACATAACGTTGGGTATAAGCGGATCCGCGTTAGCGAATAATAAATCAAGCCATCCATTTTAAACCAACAACATAATGCACTTTTGGTTTGCCTTCAACCAGCGATTACCTTGTTAAGTAACTGAAACTATTCAGCTTCTCAGGGTGTCCATTGGAAGCAAGATATTCCGATAATACCTATTCTTGCTCCCAATTATCCCCTTCTCGGCGACAAACATAGTCATAGTAAAGGGTGGAACCAAAGGGCTGAAATTCCATCTCAATGCCGTTTTCGTAATACTGACCATTTTCGCAGTCCATTCTGTCATTAAGTCGTACTAAGGCATCATGAATACCACCACGTCTAGCATTAATAAGCATCTTGACGAGAATCTCTCTTTGCTGGACAGTTAGTGACTTTAAGAACTCATTTATTTCTGAATTTTCCTGCCTGTTTGGATAGCTCCCTTCTTGCAAGACCCATTTTTCAAATACTCCATCATGTAACTGAGCAAACTCGTCAACAAAGCTTTTCCACAATTCAACTGAACTCATTTTTTCTCCTGAGAGCATAACGCAGTGCCCATGCGCGTAAACTTGTGAATGCCGCGGGTCTCGAATGCCTCACTCTGTTATGTGTCTGCTGCTTCATTAAACAAAATCCTGTTTGAAAACGGATCTGTTACAGTAAAGCAACGATCGCCCCAAGGCGCATCTTCAATACTAGGTTTGTTGTATTTATATGGCTTAGAAGTCACATGAGCAAATAATTGATCAAGTTCACTCACATTCACAAAAATCTTACAGCCAGGAGTACAGTCGCCTGAATGTTCACTCAAGTGCAAAACAAAATTGCCAAGTGAAACTTGTATATAAATCGGGTAGCCATCCTCAAAGCGATGTTCCCAATCTAATTCCATTCCCAGAAAGCCAAGGTAAAACTCTTTGGCTTTATCTTCATCAAAGATCCGCATAATTGGGATTGTCTGAAACTTCATGCCATCGACTCCATCACACATAAGCTTTGTCTAGTGTGCATAAGCACCCAGTTTCAAATTTTTTTTGAAACTAATACCTGCCTTGATCACATTGTTTTTTACTTAAACCTGCTTAAAATGCTGCCATTAAATTTGTATTCCTTAATGATTTGGAGCCGTTACATGAGTGATTTAAGTTTCTTCGCCAAAAAGCGCTACACCACTAAGGCCTTTGATCCAACTAAGACGATTCCTGCGGATAAAATAGCAGAAATCAAAACCTTATTGCAGTACAGCCCATCATCGACTAACTCACAGCCTTGGCATTTTGTGTTAGCGAGTACGGCGGAAGGTAAAGCGTTAGTTGCCCAAGCGACCGAAAACTATGCGTTTAATACCCAAAAAATTCTCGATGCTTCCCATGTACTCGTACTCTGTGCTCGTGCTCAATTAGATGAAGCACACTTACTGCAAGTACTCGAGCAAGAAGCGAAGGATGGCCGTTTTGCTAATGAAGAAGCCAAGCAAGGCCAACATAATGGCCGCTCTTTCTTCGCTAATATGCATAAATTTGAGCTGAAAGATGCCCAGCATTGGATGGAAAAACAAGTCTACTTAGCGCTTGGCACTTTAATGCTCGGTGCAAGTGTATTAGATATTGATGCGTGTCCGATCGAAGGTTTTGATGCCACTAAAATGAATCAAGTCCTAGGCTTAAGAGAGCAAGGTCTAGGTGCCTGCGTGGTTGTAGCCTTGGGTTATCACTCAGAAAATGATTTCAACGCTAAATTGCCTAAATCTCGCTTAGATCAAGAAGTGATCTTCACCGAGATCTAGTCCTTCACTCTATGTGAAAATAATCATGCCCTTGATTTTATGTGATATAAACAAGGGCATCATGTCTAAAACTAGCCATCTCTTAACTGCCTTCCCCTAAAACCTCACTGCTGTTAACGGCTTATTTACGCCGAGAAACCATCTAAAGTAGGAGTAAACCATCACGGTATTGCTCTAAAATTCATCTTTGCCTACACTTTGGCTCTGTGGCATAGTTTGCGGCTCAACTTAGTGAATGATCATTTATCGTCGCCTTTCGAGTCATCTTTGTTGCAGCACAGCGGTTTTATCAGCGCATTGGTAACACTCACAATTTAGGATGGGACAGTCAGTATGTTATTTGCCAAACCCTCACTCACTGAAGAATCTCAATCGATTCGAGTTGCAAACACTAAGGGCGATAACCCACTGATCTGGCCGTTGCTTACGGTTTTACAAGCCTCAAATCAAAGTTGGAAAATCCATCACTTAGCCACTGAATTACAAACCCAAGGGCTGATCCACCAGCTTGATGAAAATCCGGGTAACGATTTATTCAAACGTAACTTCCTACTGATGAACGCCCTGTTTGAACTACAGGAAATATTACTACCCAAGCAATGGCTACAAGTCAAAGCCATGGAAATTCAAATCTTCCGCCTAGTACCATCAAACGTTAACCTGCTGATAATGCAAGATACTTCCCTGCGTGAGTATTACCTCGATTGGAATAACTACGACACCAGCGAAAACGTAGTACGAGAATTACTTGAGGCATTCTGGAGCAATTATAAGAGCTATATTGGCTTAAATATCAATCTGATGAACAAAGGTAACGCGCTGCGAGTTTTCGAATTAGACGAGAGTGCTACCGCCCGTGATATCCGCAAGCAATGGCGTCGTTTAGCGCTCAAATGGCACCCAGACAGGCCCGATGGCGATGCGGCGCGTTTTCGCGAGGTGTGCGAAGCTTGGCAGTCGCTTAGGGATATTGCGTAAGAATTTAGCCTGTGATGATGCAGAACTGGGCTTTAATCAACATGCACCGACTTAGCGATGCGATCCTGTCTACAGTCCTGCCAAATCTAAGGTAAAACTTCCATTGAGATCACAGATTTAGCCTACTAGCTTCATGCCAATTCAGTCATAATTAAGCCTTTCCATTTAACCTGAACCTATGTGTCAACGCTGCCATTTTGGCTAGCTTAACTCCTAGGTTGAAGCTCACTCTATCTCTTATGTTGACCGTTGAATGTCAACGATAACAATGACTGACATTGTGAATTCAATCCCACCGAATTTGAGGAAACTATGATTAAACAATTAGCCTTGGCTGTAACCTTAGCGATTGCACCATTGAGCACCTTTGCCGCCAATTTTGTTGAAGGCACACATTACACTCAAATCTCGACCAAAGCGCCTAGCAGCGAACCAAAACTCACTGAATTCTATTCATTTTATTGCCATAACTGCTTCAATATGGAAACCAACTATTTGCCTGATATCAAGGCGAACCTCAACAAACAGATAAGTTTCGACAATAAGCATGTCGACTTTATGAATAGCGACATTGGCACCGAAGTGATGCGTTCATTAGCCGTGATCCAAAGCGTTGATAACAAAGACGCCTTAACCCATGCCATGTTTACCGCAATCCAAGGTGCAGAGGGCGCAAACGGCCACGATCATAGTGCACCTGGCCATCAGCACGAGCCGCAAATTAACAGCCGTGATGACATCAAAAAAGTCTTCGCCCAATTGGGTGTCGATGCTGCTAAATACGATGAATTAGCCGATAGCAAAAGCACTAATGAAAAGCTTTCCCTGTGGCGCACCCAGCAGAATGAATTCAAAATCGACAGCGTACCCGCCTTTATCGTGAACGATAAATATGCGGTAAATTTAAACAGTATCAAAACCTTAGATGAGTTAATTGGGTTAATTAACTACCTTGCTGTTGAGAAAGATGCCGCCCCCGCTAAAACCTCATCGGGTGGCAGTCTAGGCTGGTTATTTCTAGTCTTCGCCGCCGCAATTGGTGTGACCCGTCAGCAACGTCTTAGCTAATTTAAAACAATCGTTGAAATAAAAAATGGCCTCCAAATTAGGAGGCCATTTTTATGCGTGTTCAATCCAAGCTATCGATATAAGCGCTCAATATGGGTTCTGCAGTTTATTGCCGAATAAAATCAAGAATATGGCTCGCAGCCAAGACGAGATGTAGGACCAAGAAACCAATAAAAGCCTGCGCAAAGACTTGATGATAACCACGCCATGTCAGTGCCGTTGGCGTCCCTTGAACGATAAACCAAACGAGGCCCGTAACCCCTGTAGCCACTAGCAACAGCATGCCGATACCTTCTATGGCACTAAACAGCCCTTTGCCACCAGCGACGGGGAATTTGCCTTTAGCAAGTCCAACAATATCTTGCTTTAACTGTGCCCAATCGCCCGCCAACCAGCCAAAGTATTGGTGCCACTTGCCACGCAAGGTATTACTGAGTAAAAAAAGAATCCCAAGCACAGTGCACGCTAAACCTAAATATACATGCAAATAATCCCAAAAACTGGCGTTATCGGGTATCCGTCGGCCCATAAAAATCCACGGACTGGCACACACGAGTAGGCTCGTCGACACGACAATCCACACATGCAGTTGCGCCATAATGACTCGGCATAAGGAGCGAAGTTTAGTCATCATACTGATCATATTTAATGCTCCTTTGCCCTTGTGACTAAGGCATACATACCGCTTTCAGGGCGCGAATAGAATAGGGCTAAATGAAGCACCGAAATTTGATATCAAGCTTAAGCGTTGTGGATCTGCTCACCAAACTCAGTCACTTTCTGCCAATCCGTGTATTCAACATTGGTAACAGGGTCCGTAGGTCCTTTCGTTAACCACATGATGAAACGGATAATATTTCTATCTAAAGCGTTATAGCCTTGGTAATTCAAGTTACCCCCAAAAACGCGCAGCAATTGTGGCCGCCAAGTGGTTTTACTTAAAAATGCCTGCATGTAAGGATTGGTCTCTGGGGTGTTTTTCTCGGGTTTACGTGCCACTAAGCTGACAGAGAAAAAACCACTGACCTTATCCGTCAATACGGCTTGATGCTTTTCAATAAACTCGTACAAACTTGGGTTATGTTTACCATGGCGAATACTGGCGCCTATGATGATTTTGTCGAACTCAGTGAGCACTGGAGCGGCCTTGATATCGGCAGTAACCACTTCATTCCCCAAAGCCATTAACTGCTGTGCGAGCTTTTTAGCAATCTTTTGGGTCTGGCCGTGAACACTAGAGTAAATGATAAGAATTCTTTTCAATTTAGCCTCGATTAATCCCAAGCAAAATAACAATAAGCGGCCTAGAAAAGACGGTGCAGGCGACTTAATTTCGACTCTCTATGCCCGTTCGGCATATCAAATGACATCACAACGCTCAGACTAAATGCGCTAAAAGTAGCAATGGACACTCAGAGTCATTGGCATTCCAGTGGAATTTAACTTGGTATGCAAAAGTAAAATGACAATTAAGATATTTCATACTAGGTGATTTACCCGCCAATTTACATGAAATAGATCACGGGCTTAGCGCCAAACACCCCAAGTATATGCGGTTGTTTTAACTGCCTCACAAAAATAACGCCTTAGGTATATTCTCGCTTTAGCGTCTTTGTAACCTAGAGAGTTAATTCGCCTAAACATTGTTACAAAATTGAAAGGGATAAGTCACACCTTATATAGCCAACCTAAGAAAAAAGCATTAGCATTTGAACACTTATCGCCTGAGTCCCTTATCCATGAAAGCTATTCAAGCAAAAGATCCTAAAGCACTCTTGCTGTGGATGACCTTTGTTATGTCGCTCGTGTTTGCCGTTTGGCAGGCATTACTCAACAACTTCGTGATTGAGAAAGCCCAATTCACTGGTGCTGAAATCGGCATGTTACAAAGCCTGCGCGAAATCCCCGGCTTCTTGGCTTTTACGGCGATTTTTGTGCTACTGCTCATTCGAGAACAAGCCTTCGCCCTACTCTCGCTCGCCATTTTATGTATCGGCGTAGCGGTAACAGGTTTCTTTCCTCAGGTCATAGGCCTATATCTTACGACTGTGCTGATGTCTGTCGGGTTTCACTATTTTGAAACCATCAACCAATCGCTAACGCTGCAATGGGTCGAAAAAAAAGACGCGGCTGGATTTATGGGGAAAGCACTGGCGTGGCGTTCGGCGGCTGCTTTAGTCGGTTATGCCAGTATTTGGCTAGTAATGACTTGGTTGAAGCTAGACTACCTGCATATGTATTTGATTATAGGCGTATTAGGTCTCATCATTGTACTAACCATAACATGGTATTACCCCAAGTTTGAGACAACGGAAATACAACACAAAAAAATCATACTGCGTAAACGCTATTGGCTCTATTACTTGCTCACCTTTTTTTCAGGTGCGAGGCGGCAAATCTTTATGGTATTTGCGGGCTTTATGATGGTTGAAAAGTTTGGTTATAGCGTCAGTGAAATCACTGCGCTGTTCTTAATCAACTATGCCGTTAATCTACTGTTTGCGCCTGCTATTGGTCGTTTGATTGGACGTATTGGTGAGCGTAATGCGCTTACTGTGGAATATATTGGACTCATCTTAGTCTTTATCAGCTATGCCCTAGTCGAACAAGCCAATATGGCGGCAGCACTCTACGTCATCGATCATTTACTTTTTGCGATGGCAATTGCGATGAAAACCTATTTTCAAAAAATCGCCGACAGCAAAGACATTGCCGCCACTATGTCGGTCAGTTTCACCATAAACCACATAGCCGCTGTGATTATTCCTGTGCTTTTGGGCTTATTATGGTTAACCGATCCTGCCTTTGTATTTTACATAGGGGCGGGCTTTGCCGTATGTTCGTTAATACTAGCGCTGAATGTGCCGCGCCATCCTGAACCGGGTAATGAAACCTTATGGTCTTGGCCAACTAAAAGTGCGACATCAATTGCTAAAGTCGTTAAATAAAACAGCATAATAACGAACCAAATAATTGGCTTAACGAGATGCTAAACTAAAGAGATGATCATCTAAAGTAAGCTACAACCGAATGTAAGAGTTCACTAAACCCTCACCTCAACCACAGTGCAGGCTCAAGGATTAATAACGCGATGAAGGATTCAGATATTTTACTGTTGGCAGAAGAAGGCGAGTCAGCATCCGAGGTATCCGCTCGCAAAAAAGCCCTGCTACTCGGTCGCCAATTAGGGCTCGCCAGTGAGCAAGAATATCGCCCTGCGAACGCCTCAATAGCCGAGCGAGCTCAACATAGAGCACGCAAGTTATCGAGCGAATATCAGGCCAATGTGGAAACCATTTTTGCCTTAGCCCTCAGTTATACCCACTCAGATGTCACTGGGGTCGATCTTGATCCCGATTGGAGCCATCAATTTTTCTTGATGGCGGAACAAATCCATAACCGCAAGATGCAAGATTTATGGGCTCGGATATTGTCGAGCGAGATAGTGAATCCGGGAAACTTCAGTCTACGTACCCTAGCGCTGCTCAAGCAACTGACTCACAGGGAAGCACAAATTCTTGAAAAAGCCCTTGGCATGGCGGCGAAGGTAAATAACGAGCAGCGCCTAAAACTCATCAGTGGCTACCGCTTGTCAGGTGGGATTGGCCAGTATTTCCGTAAAACCACCTCAGTCAATTTAGGCTTATCCCAGTTTGGGCTACCTTATTCCAGTATTTTGACCTTAGTCGATGCGGGAATACTTCACAGCAGTGAGTTCGAAACCGGCCTACTCAATAACAAAACACCAATTCAATTTGCCCTGCAAGGCATACAAATGAAGCTTACGCCCAAGAGCGGTAATCTGCTTTTTAGCTATTATCGCTTAACACCGATTGGTGATGAACTCGCCCAACTAGTACAGCCTAAGCCAGATCAAGAATACTTGAAGGCTCTACAGCTCTTGTTTGCTAAAGACTTTAAAATAGAATAATGCTCACGCCATAAAAAATTATGAATCAATGGTATAAGCAGTAAAACCCAGAAATAATAAAGGAGCCTAAAGGCTCCTTTTAAGCAAGATAAGGGCTAAATGTTAAGCTAGCGCTTTTGCCTTATCGGCATTAATGACATTGATCGCCGTTAAATAATCGATTAATGCACGCACTTGAGTCACTAAATCGCCTTTGCTGGTATCTATGGTTAATTCGGCGGCTAATGGCGCTTCATAGGGTGATGAAATACCAGTGAAATTGCTAATTTCGCCACTGCGCGCTTTCACATATAACCCCTTAGGGTCACGCTGCTCGCACACGCTCAAAGGCGTAGCTACATGCACTTCAATAAACTGCCCGGCAGGAAAACGGGCACGAATACCATCACGTTCTTCACGGGTCGGGGAAATAAAGGCCGATAACACCACAAGCCCCGCATCCACCATCAATTTAGCCACTTCGCCCACACGACGCAGGTTCTCATCACGGTCTTCAACCGTAAACCCTAAATCTTTACACAGGCCGTGGCGCACATTATCGCCATCGAGCAAATAAGTGTGGAATCCCGCCTCAAATAACGCCCGCTCTAATGCACCCGCCAGTGTTGACTTGCCCGCGCCAGAAAGTCCGGTAAACCAAAGTAGCACTGGGTTTTGACCTTTCTGCTCGGCTCTCGCGGCTTGGTCTACAGGATGTTGATGCCACACGATATTTGTCATAAAAACTCCTCAATCCCCATGTTGACTAACCACTAACATAAGGGCAATAAACTCAAGCTAATCACTAAAATGGAAAGATGATCGGCACCATAAATATCACTATCAGGGAATACAGCACAGATAACGGCAATCCAAGGCGGACAAAGTCACTGAAGCGATAATTACCCGCATTAAATACCATCAAATTGGTCTGATAGCCGTAGGGTGAAATAAAGCTCGCGCTGGCACCAAAGACAACGGCCATAATAAAGGGCCTTGCATCGACACCGTAATTAAGCGCAATCGCGTAAGCGATAGGGAACGCCAGCGCCGCCGCTGCGTTATTGGTCACCAGTTCAGTCAGCAATAAGGTCATTAAATACACGCCGACAAAAGCGCCAAATACCCCATAACCGTTAATAACTGAGAGTAATCCTTGGGCTAAACTGTTCGCAAGGCCAGTACTCATCATCAAGTTGGCAAGCCCTAACGCACTCCCCACGATCACCACTAATTCCAATGGGAAACGGCGTTTAAGCTCAGCCAGTGTGACTGCGCCTATGGCAAAATAACTGAGCAGCAATATCACTAAACCTTTAGCCAAGGGTAATATGCCAGTGACACTCAGGATGATCGTTGCCGCAAAGCCCAGCAATACCCAACGACCACGACGACTGTCTAGACGCACATTCAAATCTAAGCCACTGATCGCTGCAAACTCTGAACTCAGCTTTGCGCTATTGCTAAAACCATCACCTGGCGTCAATAACAACACATCACCGGGTTGCAGAATAATGTCACCGAGTCCGCCCTTCAGCGGATGATTTCCGCGGCGAATGGCCATCACAGCCGCATCAAATTGCTCACGAAAACGCGATGCTTTCAACGAACTGCCCACTAAACTGGATGACGGTGCGAGTACAGCTTCAACTAAATTTTGTCCTTTGGCTTGATGTTTACCAAACCAATCTAAACCATCGAATTGGTGCAATAACTCAACCGATTCCACCGCGCCACTGAAGCGCAGCACGTCGTCCGCTTGCAACACTAACTGGGGCGGCACAGGGCAAATACAAATGCCACTGCGTTCTAATTCAACCAGATATAACTTTTTCAGCGCCCTAAGTTTATTATCCACCACACTGCGACCGACCAAGGACGAACCTTTCGCCACATGGGCTTCGAGCAAATATGGCAGCGCTTCTTCACCTGACTCTTCCCGTCTGTCGGGCAGAATGTTCGCCAGTAAGGTCAGTAACAATATACCCGCGACAACGATCACCACTGCAACTGGCGTAAACTCGAAGAACCCTAAGGCGGGTAAGCCGGCGTTTTCTACAAAGGAGTTCACAATCAAGTTGGTCGAGGTACCAATCAGGGTCAGTGTGCCACCTAAAATTGCCGCATAATTTAACGGCAATAATAACTTAGCCGGCGCGTGTGCCTGATTGCGGCGCACAACACCAATCAGTGATGCTACAACTGCAGTGTTATTGGTAAATGACGACAGCAAAGCCGTCGAAAAACCGAGCTTTGCCATTGTCATAGGCAAAGAACTATTGCCTATGACTTGACTCAACTTTCCCAGCAGGGACGTTTTTTCTAACGCCGTCGCGGCCAACACCAACAGGACAAGTGTGACTAAGCCAATATTGGTAAAGCTTGTTAATGCGGTATCGAGCGCAACCATGCCCAAGAGATAACAGAGCAAAAATGCAAATAAAAACAATACCGCTGGGTTGATACGGCCGCTAATTAAGCCAGCCACAAGCCCTATCAAAATAATCGCTAATTGCCACAAGTCACTCACAAATTAAGCTCCAAGCTGAGTGATATCTATCGCTTGCCAATGGGGGAAGTGTTTACGCACTAAGGCATTAAACTCGACTTCAAAGGCACTAAATTGTGACGCTGTTTGCTTGTTAATATGTTGACCCGACACCACCATCACCGCGGCAACCGTCGCATTAGTAAGACGGTCGATTAAGATCATTCCGCCGGTATCGCGTACTAACGAATAGGCATCAAATACTATGTCTTCGGTCAGTTCTAAGGTCACACGCGCAATCGCGTTTAACCCAAGCGTGTCCGTCGCACTGCGCGCTAAGGTGTTAACATCAACCACATAATCGATAGCTGTTACAGAGGCTTGCGTCTTCTTACCGGCCACTTTGATGTCGTATAACTGACCGAGTTGTAATGGCTTTTCATCCATCCACACTATATCAGCGCTGATCAGGTTAGCGACGGCGGGAGCTGAGTCGGGTTTTGCCAGTAAATCGCCACGGGAAATATCAATTTCATCTTCCAGCGTGATAGTCACAGCCTGGCCTGCAACCGCTTCCTCTAGATCACCATCGAAGGTGACAATACGTTCAACCTTGCTGCATTTACCCGATGGCAACGCGACTAACTCGTCGCCGACCTTGATGATGCCAGAGGCTAACGTGCCCGCAAAACCGCGAAAATCTAAGTGAGGACGCGACACATATTGCACAGGGAAACGCACGGGCAATGCACTGAGTTCGCGTTGAGTATCAATGGTTTCTAGCAGTTCAAGCAGTGTTCCACCTTGATACCAGTCACTTTGGGTACTGCGCTCAACCACGTTGTCACCATTAAGCGCGGATAAGGGCACAAAGTGGATATCGAGATTACCGAAATCTTTAACGAAATCCGTAAAATCGGCACGAATACGATTGAATACTTGCTCATCAAACCCCAGCAAATCCATCTTATTCACGGCAACCACAAAGTGACGAATACCGAGTAATGACGCGATAAACGCATGGCGCTTAGTCTGAGTCTGCACGCCGTAGCGGGCATCGACTAAAATCACCGCTAAATCACAGGTCGATGCACCTGTCGCCATATTGCGAGTGTACTGCTCATGCCCTGGCGTATCGGCGATGATGAACTTGCGCTTATCACTTGAAAAATAACGGTAAGCCACATCGATAGTGATGCCCTGCTCGCGTTCGGCTTGCAGACCATCCACCAGCAAAGCTAAGTCAATCGCTTCACCTGTGGTGCCCATCTTGGCGCTGTCGCTCTTAAGGCTCGCCAATTGGTCTTCATAGATCTGCGCGCTGTCGTGTAACAGGCGGCCAATTAAAGTGCTTTTGCCGTCATCCACACTGCCACAGGTTAAAAAGCGCAGTAAACCTTTGTGCTGCTGCAGGGCTAGATATTCTTTCACACCATGGAGGGTAATTTCTGCCGCCATGAGATTGGTTTTATTGACCGCTTTGTCCATCTTATTCTCACTCTTGATCTGCTTGGCTGAAGGTCGCACTGACTAGCGCCACCTTCGCGAAATAGGCTTAACCCTGAAGATATTAGAAGTAGCCTTGACGCTTCTTCTGCTCCATCGAGGCACTTTGATCTGAGTCGATCAATCGGCCCTGACGTTCGCTCGAACGGGTTAACAGCATTTCTTCAATAATCTTTTCTAGACTGTCGGCCTCAGAATACATGGCGGCCGTGAGTGGGTAGCAACCTAAGGTTCTAAAACGCACCACTTCTTCTTTAATCTGCTCGCCCTCGGCTAACTTCATCCGCTCGTCATCGGCCATGATTAACTGACCACCGCGCTCAACCACTTTACGTTTAGCGGCAAAATACAAAGGCACTAACTCAATGTTTTCTTGATAAATATATTGCCAAATATCCAGTTCAGTCCAGTTAGATAGTGGGAACACGCGAATACTTTCGCCCTTGTTCACTGCGCCGTTATAGGTGCGCCATAATTCTGGACGTTGGTTTTTAGGGTCCCATCTGTGGTGACGGTCGCGGAAGGAATACACGCGCTCTTTGGCGCGAGATTTTTCTTCATCGCGGCGAGCCCCACCGAAAGCCGCATCGAAACCATATTGGTTAAGTGCTTGCTTTAAACCTTGGGTTTTCATTATGTCAGTGTGTTTCGCACTGCCATGGTCGAAGGGGTTAATCCCCTGCGCCAACCCTTCTGGGTTAATGTGCGTCAGTAACTCGAAGCCAAATTTCTTTGCCTGCGCATCACGAAACGCGATCATCTCTTTGAATTTCCAACCTGTATCGACATGCAGCAGCGGGAATGGGATCTTGCCTGGATAAAAGGCTTTACGCGCTAAGTGCAACATAACGGAAGAATCTTTCCCGATGGAATACAACATCACAGGATTATCGAATTCGGCTGCAACTTCACGAATGATCTGGATGCTCTCGGCTTCCAGTTGTTGTAAGTGGCTTAATTCACGCCCGGCCATACTATTCTCCGTTACCTTAAATTCGCCGTGTTACCACAGCATGGATTAGCTTAATTTGTTTAACTGCTTAATAGCTTTAACTGTTTGCGGCTTAGCTTATCGACGCGCCCGAGACTCTAACCGATTGAGTCTGTTCATCGCTGACCTGAGTCGATTCAATCGCTTCAGGTTTGAACCAATGCAAGGTGTCACTCAGCGTGACGACTTCACCTATGATCATCAAAGCTGGCATTTGTAATTCTGGATCGGCGGCAAGCTGTTCAAGCTCACCTAAACAGCCGATAAAACGACGTTGCTCTTTAGTAGTTGCCTTTGACACTATCGCCACGGGTGTTTCAGGGCTTCGGCCCGCATCGACTAAACCTTGGCGAATAATGCCTGCGTTCAGAATCCCCATATACACAACTAAAGTATTGTTAGGATTAGCATAACCTTGCCAATCCATAGGGCGACTCTCTAACTGACAATGGCCAGTGATAAAAGTGACGCCTTGGGCATGATCTCTGTGGGTTAGGGGAATTCCCGCATAGGCTGACGTGCCGCTGGCAGCGGTAATGCCGGGAACGACTTCAAACTCAACCCCAGCTTCAACTAAGGTTTGTAACTCTTCGCCCCCGCGGCCAAAAATAAAAGGATCGCCACCTTTAAGGCGCACCACATTTTTACGGGTGTAGGCTTTAGTGACGAGTAACTGATTAATCTCGTCCTGTGCGGCGCTATGCTTGCCCGCACGTTTACCTACGGCAATCTTCTCAGCGTCTTTGGGAATAAGATCGAGGATATCTTGGCTGACTAAAGCGTCGTATAGCACTGCATCAGCAGTTTTAAGGATGCGCCATGCCTTTAACGTCAATAGCTCAACGTCGCCGGGACCTGCACCCACCAGCCAGACTTTGCCTTTGGCCGCTTGGCCCGGTAAAGAGAAAATTTCCATCAGAATCCCCAAGATCACTTTAGTCTGTAGAAATATAGCGCGTCTTATATTCCATAATAAATAGATAATTATTAGTTTTTATATCATTTAGATATAAAAGAATAAGTGACCACTCACTTAAAGTGGGGAAAACCTTAGGTTTCAAAATCAAAAATGCCCTAAATCCAGGTTAACCCATTGAAATAAAAATGACTTAATAAGATTAAGCGAATTGCATCAAAATAATTTCTGTCCGCTAAGTGCATGATTTTGGCACTATGTTATTGCCAAAAATTCTACCTAAACATGTCTCTATGGGACTAAAAATGGCTGACTACAAGATTTGTCATTAAGTGACACAGGATTTTTCCATAACCATAAATTCACTTTCTAATGTTAAGCTGGAAATAACTATCTTTGTTGAGTACGACTGACAAATAAATAAACACATCAAGGAGGGCAGATGAAACCACTTTACTCAGGTATTGCATTGGCAGGGCTATTAGCCTGTACGGACATAAATGCCGAAGAATCATTAGTCAAAGGAAGAGTAAAAGATGAACTTGCCACGGCGGATCTACCTTTTGTGATTACGCCACATAAAGTGAATTACCTTTTACCAGTCACCTACAGCCCAGATCCCAACATGGCACCTTTCACCGAAGATGCAATACTCAACCCCTATTCTTTAGATGAGTTTGAGGCTAAGTTTCAAATCAGTTTTAAATTTCCTATTTGGTACAATGTGTTTGGTGATAATGGCCATTTATTTTTTGCTTACACCAATCAATCCTATTGGCAGGTTTATAACAAAGACACTTCATCGCCTTTTAGGGAAACCAATCACGAGCCTGAAGTCTTTATGCTGTTTAATAACGATTGGAAAATTGGCAGTGTGACCAATTCCTTTTGGGGATTTGGTGCCGTACATCAATCGAATGGTAAAGCAGGGCCACTTTCCCGCAGTTGGAATCGACTCTATGCCACTATGATTTTTGATGCAGGCCCACTCGCCTTCTCCACCAAAGTGTGGTGGCGTATTCCTGAAGATGAAAAAACAGATCCATATAAAGCCAGCGGCGACGATAACCCTAATATTGATGACTATATAGGTAAAGCAGAGTTTATTGGCGTTTATGGTATCGATGAACATAGATTCACTTTAACCGTTAAAACGAATCTAGAAGATATCGACAGAGGCTCAGCAGAACTGACTTGGAGTCATCCTATCGTCGGCAACTTACGCTTTTATACTCAATACTTTAATGGTTATGGCGAAAGCCTAATCGATTACAACTATCACAATCAACGTATTGGTATCGGAATTTCACTCAACGATATTCTTTAAGAAAGATTACCCACTTGATCCCGCTATTTAAGATTGTTTGGGTATATAAAGTGACTAAGTACAAAAATCGACCATAATTTGCTGCTAATCTACCAAACCTGCTGCTAAATTGCTCAGATGGACCTGAGTTTAGGGCAGAGCAGGACGATTTACATTGATCCGAATGGCATTTAAGCCGATAGTCGCACACCTTTTTGTGCCCTGAAGCAGCGCCTTAACATCATGGAGGAATATGAGTTTTAGCTACCGCAGCATAGTCATGCTACTCAGTGTCATTATTTTCGCGAGCTTACTTAAGCTCGCGTTTTTCGCTGTGCCAAAAGATAGCGCTGCACCAGTGCTGAATGCACAAGAGGTACGCCAAGATCTCTATGCCTTATTGGATCAAATCGAGCAACACTCAGCGTTTTATGCCTTAACGGCCGACAAAGCCAACCCGCAGCTTAAATTTATGGCTAGCCTTATTGTTGAACAGTATCAAGATATTACTCCCAATGATCGCTTTGCTGCTGAAGTCACTAAATTACTCAATACCCTCAAAGATCCAGGCGCTCAAGTGCATAACTTCGACGATCAAAGCGGCGATCTCCCGTTAACGCTAAGGCCAGTCAACGACCAATGGTTAGCCTTGGATAACGATAATAATCCAGTCAACAACGACTTCCCCTTTATCACTCATATCGATGGTTTACCTATGAGCAAATGGGTAGCGACCAGCCAAGCCTACTTACCTGAGCCGGCAAAACAGAGCCAAGAAATGCAGTTACCTTGGCTGAAAAAACTTAACCTACTGCGCGAAGACTTAGGACTCAGCATAAAGCCCTATGTAGTCATTACGCTAATTAATGATGACCTGCAAAGCCAGCAGGTGACTCTCGCCCTGCCAAGCCATAACCCACAAACTCAATTAGCAACTATCAGTGAAAAAGACGAGACTCAAGATATTAATGTGCTCGAATTTATTAACCAATTATCTCAATTTGAGCGCACCGAATTTCAAGACATGCCAAATCAATTAGAGACGGTCAACAATACGACGGTCAAACTTAAGATCAGCGATCTCTACGCCTTTGAATTAGATAAAGAACAACAGCAAGAACTGCTCAAAGGCATGACACATCCATTACTGATCATTGATTTACGTGATGCCAGTGGCTTTAGTCCGAAATTATTGACTATGCTGTCGCGATATCAAGATGCGGATTTAAATAACACTTTAGCACCTAATGTGATGGGATTTGCGCACTATCGCCGCTCACCAGAGCTGAGAAATGATTATCTACAGCCGCTCAATTTTATGCCTCTGGATGCGTTAGAGTACAGTCCTCCTAGGCTCAAATCTCTCACCCGTAACTTACCCTCTGTCGATAAAGAGAAATTCAGCCCTTGGTATGTTCGCACTAAGCCTGCGGTGGTTCCTGAAGGGCGAAATCGCTTAGCGCTACTCGTGAGTCCCCATTGTCGCCAAGAATGCGAGTGGATTGCCTATCGTACTAAATCTTGGTCTAGGGCAAATTTGATTGGTGAAAAAACCTCAGGTGACTTTGCACGTCAGTATCATTTCAAACTGCCAAACAGTGGATTAAACATAAGATTCAGCAGTTCGTTAACCTATGATGCACAAGGGAGACTCCTGTCGGGTGTCGGGACTGAACCGGATATTTTGCTCCCTCAGAACAGTGATATTCAATGGCAAGGGCTCGTTAGTTTAATGCGCTCCGCCAAGCCCAAAGCGCAACTTGTACTGCCAGCACAGCACACTAAGTTGGCTCAAGCTAAGCTAAATTAAGCCAAAAAAAGAGCCAGCAATCTGCTGGCTCTTTTTAAGCAAATATGAGTTTACTAACGCATTACTTCTTTTCAGTCGCTTTAGAATTGGCGACTGAACCTATGACCAAGCCTTGCTTATTCACATCAAAGCTCATTTGAACTCGCATGTTGTAATCTTTAAGCATTTGCATTTCTTCAGGGATCGGCTCACCGCTCATTTCTAACAGTGTAAGCACTGGCGTAAACATCTTGCCGTAATCAGCAGACAAGCTGTACATGCCATTAGCTGACAGTTTCTCGCCTGCTAATTTGTTGGCTAAAGCCAAGCCTTTATCACCGCTATACACCACTAAATGTTGGCCTTTAATCGCCAGCATTGGCTTAACACCTAACTCTGGAGGCAACATCAATATTGGAGATAAATCAGTAGCATCGCCGTTATCGGCTAATTGCACTTCAGCCAGCATAGGGGCGAAAGGTTTGACCATATTGAACAACATGGATGGGTTTTCGGCGCTAAGGCTGACTAACGCATCTAAGCTTTCTAACTTAGGCTCTTGATCTTGTGTGCTCATTTTAAAATCGAGCAATGAAACGCTCATGCCTTTCACACCGTTCGCCATGCCAGTAAACATGCCTAGCATAGCTGGGCTCTGTTGGCTCAACTCAGCCTGCAACTCTGCCAATGGTGCACAGGTCAGTTGTGGCTTTTGCAGATCATCCCAAATAGCCGTTAATGAAGGGGTAATTTCATTGATATCTAGACCTATTCCCATGGAGAAGATAGTGCTGTCGATATCCGCCAGATGCGATGGAATAAAACCACGCATCTTTTGCATTGCCGCAAGAATAGGTTGATTCTTCGTTTCGACAACAAATGAAGCCGCCATATGGCTTTCTTTTTCCGTCACAGAAAACGCCGTTAAACCAGCAACAGTACGCGACCAGTTAGCGGCAATCGCAGTCAGTTCGGTACGACATTCTGGTGTTCTGATTTGAGCTAATGGATCTTCACCCGCACTTTCATCAGCAAAAAATTGAGTCAGTTGCTTAGCTAGCATATTGCTATCTGCAGAGGTCAATGCCTTTACAATTTCCACATGATTAATAAAGCTAATGCTGTCATCTTTAAAACCATGGGTCTTAATAATATCTTCTAATATGCCAGAAGCGGCTAATGACTGCGGCGCCTTCTTAATACCAAATGCCATTTCTAATAACTCAGGCTCGGTAATAGAGGTACTGAAAGTCATCGTTAATATGCCATCTTTCTGGGCAAATAGCAGTTCAGCTTTCTCTTCTGAGCTTTCATCCGATAGTGCATAAGCGCGATAATCAACATCGCCCACTTTACGCATTTCGTGGGTTACACCACTGTCTTTTTCGGCTTTATCTAATACAGCCCAAAATGCTTCAGCCTGATTAACATCAATCTTTAATACTGGCAAAGCACCTAAAGTATAAATATAAGGTTTAACTTCATCGGGGAAACCGAAGGTTTTTAACAGTAAGGCAGGATCTTTCATCCCATCCATATACTGCTGATAAATGCTAACGAAGAACTTGCCCATAGGGCTATCCTGCACACCGAGTTCATCAAGCGTGTTACTTGGATATTGCTGATAATTTCCAGAAATAGACTGTAAATACGCTTTTAACGGGAAGGGTTTTAACTGGCCCGAAAATATCGGCGTATCGGCAGGCACATAGTCGAGCAAAGGATTAGCAGAGGCACTAGAACCCGCGCCATTCTGCATATACCAATAACCACCAGCACCTGCTGCAATAATTGCCGCGGCAATCACAATCTTTTTCATTTAAGAAACTCCATTTAATGACATTCAATTTTATGAAAACAATACCTAAAGAACTCACCTTAGGTATTTAAATATTTATCCGCTCTTACATATCCCTTACGCAGATAATGCAAAATCAGAAAACGCAACGACTCAGCCCTACGCAATACAAACCCAGTTTAAAATGCTTAGGCTAAGCGAAACTAAGGTATAAAATTTTCCCGATAATTTAACATTAAACCGACACAGAAGCGAACAGGATAGGAGTTCGCAGCATTAAAAACGTATTAGAACTAACGTTTATTCAACATGATTCCAATCTTATTTCAATTCGGTAATAAAACATCTCAAAGTCATCGACGATTAAGCAAAGAACCCAATGACAAATTAAGCTCATCTCACTCAAACTGCCTCACCAGAGCGTCATCGTGCTTCGTGGACTTTTTTAAGCGTGACGTCACCTAGCTGGCGCATTTGCTTACGGATCCAAGCTGAGCGCTGCTGCACATAGGATGACGGTGGAGACACCTTATAGCGCCAAGGATTGGGTAAAATGGCTGCGAGTAATGAGGCCTCGTATTGGGTAAGTTTTGCCGCTGACTTTCCAAAATAATGCTTTGATGCCGCTTCGGCGCCGTAAATACCTGGGCCAAATTCTACAATATTTAAATACACTTCAAGAATACGCGACTTATCCCAAGTCAACTCCATCAATAACGTAAACCAAGCTTCCAATCCCTTACGAAAGAAACTGCGACTCGACCACATAAAAAGGTTTTTCGCCGCCTGCTGACTTAAGGTACTTGCCCCGCGGACTTTGGTACCTTTTTGGTTGTATTTCAGTGCCGAACTTATCGCGGCTAAATCGAATCCAGTATGCTCAACAAAACGTTGATCTTCCGCAGCAATCACAGCCAATTGTAATTCTGGAGAAATTTGCGCTAAATCGCGCCATTGATGCCTGATCTCACCGATAGGAGCAGGTGGAAATAAGGCACGTTCGATACGCCAAGTCCACATAGGAGGATCGACAAATCGTAGTAGGATCACTAATAAAATTGAGCAAATAAATGCCCAAACTAATCCCTTAAATAACCAAGACAATAAACGACGAAAACCACGCTTTCGTCTCTGAGGTGCTGGGTCACTCGACTTATTAACACTTGGACGCCTGACATGATCTCGCATCGCATATAAAGGGGCCGTCATTTATACCATCTCATCCACACACTCTCATTTCTTGTTTCTCATCTATCCAGTCAAGCCATCCCATTGCAAGGATTCTTTGGGGCAACCTAGGCTTACAGAAAATATTCTAAAGCTTTACGCGAGTTGCAAGCTGATCATGCTACGAGAGTAAAGGAAACACCAAGGATATCTTACTCGATAATCAAAGATAGGTTGAGAAATAACCATAACAAGAACAAATCACTATTAGAGATTAACTGGGGTCGACTTAACTTGACCTCGGCAGCTTTGACGACAGCTGACCGAGGTAATGATGGCTGATTAACGAGAGCTAGCAAGTCAATCAAACTGCTTGATACTCGCAGGTGCGAGTCAGGTTTTCAACGCTTTCACTGCATCCAATTAAGCCATATCAATACACAGCAAACCCAGCCCATAAATACCGATATACAACAACTTAACCTCATAAAAGACATGAATTATGTCAATTAACGCAGTAAAACGCTTCAAAACCATCTACGGGAACTTCAAAATATAGCGCAGGCTTAACCAATGTGCATAACTCTGTGAGTAAAAATGTACAACATTTTTAGCATTTAAAAATGAATGCAAACTAACTCTATGAATATCAATCTATCTTAGTTAAATGACGCTTAAATGACATCACTTAGCTTCCTCGACAGTCCAGAGTATTAAATTCAATCCCACTTATCTTAAAATGATAAAAAAACGCCCCAAACTAAGTTGAGGCGTTTAATATTTAAAATCAATAAAATGACTAGATTTCGTAGTGCAGACCACACTCACGTTGTAGGCCATTAAAGCGAGTTTCTTCCTCTGTCATGCCTAATTCGAGTGGTTTACTCGAATGGGTATCCCCCACAGAAACATAGCCTTGGTCCCAAAGTGGATGGTACGGCAAGTCAAATTGCGTCAGATAGAGGTGAACATCTTTATTCGACCACTCGATAATTGGCAGTAGCTTAAAGCGCGTGCCATGAATCGCCAGTATCGGCAACGCCTCACGGGTACTGGCTTGGCTGCGTCTAAGCCCTGCAAACCAAGTGCCGACCTCAAGCTCGGCTAAAGCGCGTTGCATAGGCTCAACTTTGTTTAACCGGTTGTATTGCTCTAGTCCGTTTACCCCTTGCTCCCACAACTGACCAAATCGCGCCTCCTGCCATGCCGATGTCATCACTGCTTGGTACACTTTTAAATTCAGCGATAAACGCTCTGTCAGCTCGTCGATAAACTGATAAGTCTCAGGGAATAAATAACCCGTATCCGTGAGAATAACCGGAATATTCGCCTGTGCCTGACTCATCATATGTAGCATTACAGCGGCTTGGATCCCAAAGCTTGAGGACAGCGCATGATTACCGGGCAAATAAGTTAAGCCCCATAGCACTCGCTCTTGTGCGCTTAATCCACCTAAGAACTGATTAATACGTTCAAGCTCTATCGCTTGCTCTGCCTTAGGCGCACTCAATAATGCCTTGAGTTCGGCAGCGCTGACCACAGTCGGCACTTTATCACTGGTTTTTTGCTCAATATCAGCCATGAAAATCCTTAGCGGCATCGATCACCGCCTTCACTACGCCCACGCGGACGGTGAAGTTACCGAAGGTTTCGCCAGCATCACGCTCAACGGCGTAGCGGCCAAACAGGGCATCCAATTCGGCGAGAATGTCCGCCTCTTGGATATTTTCTCTGTGCATCTTGTTCAGACGAGTCCCTTCAAAGCTTGCACCTAAGTACAAGTTATAACGACCCGGCGCCTTACCCACAAGACCAATTTCAGCGGCAAATGGGCGGGCACAACCGTTTGGACAACCCGTCATACGCACCACAATCGCTTGCTCGCTGATGCCGTGTTTTGCCTGTAGCGCATCGATATGATCGATAAACTCAGGGAAATAACGCTCGGCTTCCGCCATCGCTAATGGACACGTCGGCAACGCCACACAGGCAATCGAGTGACCGCGAGTTTGCGTCAACACTTGGCCCAGCAGACCATGTTTACGGGCTAAACCTTCAATCGTGGCTTTATCTTCCGCTGCGACGCCTGCGATGATCATGTTTTGATTCGAGGTCATGCGGAAATCGCCCTTGTGGATCTTAGCGATTTCACGCAGCCCCGTTTGCAGGGTTTGGCCTGGTAAATCTTTAATACGACCGCTTTCGATAAATAGGGTTAAATGCCACTTACCATCAACACCTTCGACCCAACCATAACGATCGCCGCGATCGCCAATCACTACCTCACGCTTAGGTTCAAACTTCACCCCAGCACGCAGTTCAACTTCGGCTTTAAATTTCTCATAGCCGTGGTCAACGATTGTGTATTTAAGGCGCGAGCGCTTACGATTAGAGCGATTGCCCCAGTCACGTTGCACTGTCATGACAGCTTCGGCAAATTTCATCACGTCTTCAGTTTTGATAAAACCAAAGTCGTCTGCTAGGCGTGGAAAGGTTTCCACTTCGCCATGGGTCGAGCCCATGCCGCCGCCAGCCGTTAAATTAAAGCCAACCAACTCGCCATTTTCGGCAACAGCAATAAAGCCTAAATCGTTAGTGTAAACGTCAACATCGTTATCGGGAGGAACCGCTACCGCCATTTTAAATTTACGTGGCAGATAGGTTTTGCCATACACAGGTTCGACGGTTTCATCTTCGGTTGAGAGTAACTTTTCTTCATCTAACCAAATTTCGGCGTAGGCGCGAGTGTGGGGTAATAGATGATCAGACAGTTGTTTCGCCACTGCATAGGCCTGCTCGTGCAGTTTCGATTCCATCGGATTGGGGTTACACATCACGTTACGGTTAACGTCACCACAGGCAGCAATCGAATCCAGCGCTTCGCGATCTAAGTCTTGAATAATGGTCTTCAAGTTACGCTTAGGAATACCGTGGTATTGGAAGGTTTGACGGGTCGTCAAACGAATGCTGTTCGAGCTGGTGAGCGTCGAAGCAATTTTGTCTACGCCTAACCATTGCTGCGGAGAACAAATACCACCGGGTACACGGGCGCGCAACATAAAACTATATAAAGGTTCGAGTTTTTGCTCTTTACGTTCGTTACGTAAATCGCGGTCATCCTGCTGGTAGAAGCCATGAAATTTGATCAGCTGCTGATCGCCGTCACTGAAACTGCCAGTCACAGAAGAATCTAAACCTTCTTTGATGGTCCCTCGCAGGTAATCACTGTCGGTCTTTAGGTATTCGTTTAACGCTAATTTTTGCTCACTCATGGCAACTGCCTCTTAAAATTGGGTTAGCTGGCTGCACAGGTCATCACGTGTGCAGCTTTGGCTATTCTTATGCGTTTCTTATCTGTGCAACGGTTGAGATTAATACACGTCTTTTTGGTAACGTTTATCGCTGCGCAGGGTTTCAAAATAGGCTTCGGCAGCTTCGGTATTCAAACCACCGACTTCGACTGCCACCTCAATCAAGGCTTGGTGAACATCTTTGGCCATACGTTCAGCATCACCACAAATATAAAGATGCGCGCCATTTTGCAACCATTGCCACAGGGCTTGGCCTTGCTCTTTAATGCGGTGCTGCACATAAATCTTATGGGCTTGATCGCGTGAGAACGCCACGTCGATACGGCTGAGATCGCCATTTTTCAAATACTGTTGCCACTCAGTTTGATACAAGAAATCCTGCTCAAAGTGTGGATTGCCGAAGAATAACCAGCTATCGCCTTGAATACCTTGGGCTACGCGCTCCTGCATAA
This sequence comes from Shewanella sp. SM87, assembly GCF_025653705.1. Classification (NCBI taxonomy): domain Bacteria; kingdom Pseudomonadati; phylum Pseudomonadota; class Gammaproteobacteria; order Alteromonadales; family Shewanellaceae; genus Shewanella; species Shewanella sp. SM87. The sequence goes on along the minus strand of NZ_JAKKSC010000014.1, from coordinate 54,917 downwards.
AGGCACGGAACGGCGCAACACCTGTACCAGGGCCCACCATGATCACCGGTGTTTCTGGATTTTCGGGTAAACGGAAATGCTTGTTCGACTCAACATAAACCTTAACTTGCGTGCCTTCCTGCGCAGACGCTAAGAAGTGTGACGCGCCGCCAAAACGTGCTGAGCCGTGGCGCTCATCTGCCACTAAGGCCACAGTTAAGTGGACTTCTGTTTCGACTTCGCTTTGACTTGAGGCGATAGAGTAAAGTCTTGGCGTTAATGGACGCAGTAGCTCAAGCAGTTTTGCTGCATTTAAGGTTACTGAGTTATTTGATAACGGATACTGAGTGACTAAATCGGCAAATTGATGCTTAAGGATAAAGTGGCGCACTTGTTCTTTATCTTCGCTCAATGCCAGCAGTTCTGCGCTGCCGCTCAATTCGGCCCATGCTTTGACTAATCCAGGGTATAACTGAGTCAATTCTTTCTTATCAACCAAAGCCTGCTTAAGGGACAAGGATTCAGTACCAAGGGTGACTAACTCATCGGCGGCTAATGACAAACCCGCTAAGACTTCATCGACTAAGACTTCGTTATTACTAAACCACACACCAAGGGCATCACCCGCTTGATAGGTTAAGCCTGAGTCGCCAAGGTCGATTTCAACATGGCGCACATCTCGGTCTGATCCACGGCCGGTAATTTTTTGGCTCACAAGCACTTCGGCGCTATAGGGGTTTTGCTTAGTAAATTCACTTTCGCCAATCGCTTTAGCGGTGCCGATGGATACCACACTGGCGGACGAGGTTTCGATTAGCGGCTTAACGGCCTCTAATACATCGGCGTGCCACTGGCCAGCGGCAGCTTCATAATCCACATCACATTCAATTAAAGGTAACAGTGATTTAGCACCGAGTGCTGCTAGGCGGGCATCGAAGTCTTTACCGGTTTGGCAGAAAAATTCATAGCTAGAATCCCCCAGCGCAAGCACAGAGTAATGTAGATTGTCTAACTTAGGGGCACGTTTCGATGCTAAAAACTTGTGTAATTCAATCGCATCATCCGGCGCTTCACCTTCACCATGGGTGCTGACCACCAATAAAAGCACAGCTTCTTGCTTTAATTGGCGAACATTGTATTCGCCCATTGAAGCCAGATTGACCGCATAACCTTGCGCTTGCGCCTTATCGGCGAGCGCTTTGGCGACACCACGGCCATTACCAGTTTGGCTGCCATAGAGGATAGTCACAGTTTGAGCCGTTTGCGCCTGCGCGACGGGCGCTAATTGGCCCGCATTAGCTGTAGCAGCAAGATAGCCACTCACCCAGGCCAATTGCACAGCACTTAACTCAGAAGTGAGTTGTTTTAGCTTCTCGACTTGTCCTTGAGACAATGGCGAAGCCAGCGATGAAAGTTCTTTTAACAACATGAGACGGCCCTATGACAGTGTAATGTCCACAAGCTTATCGCGGTTTAAGAAAAGCAAAAAAGAATAAAATAGGATTTTTAATTCCATTTTGGAATATACAAAGTGCAAAATTTAAGCTACAAAAGTGTGCACTGGTTAAAAGTTTTTGATCCGACCAGTGCAGAAACGGCCTGCTTGAGAAATATGCACTTGTGCCAAGCTAAAGTATTGCCACAATGGTCATGAGCCTGTCGAACAATAATTTCTGTTGCCCACAGAATAGTTTGTTTTAAAAACAAAAAGTGTCCATCCTAGATTGAATGCCCTAACTGACTCGAATCACCCGCCGAATAAACGCTGGTGACGACAGATTTTGCAGTTGAGTACGATGAAGGAAGAACAGCAGGCGGAACGATTATATAAACCATCAGGGAGTAGTCATGCAGATTGGAATACCGAGAGAAAGTCTCGCCGGTGAAACTAGGGTCGCCGCGACCCCAGCCACCGTTGAGCAGCTTAAAAAACTCGGCTTTGAAGTTGTTATTGAGGCCAATGCGGGTCAACTGTCAAGTTTCGATGATGCAGCTTTTGAAGCTGCGGGCGCGAAGGTGACAACAAACGTTTGGCAAGCCGATCTGATCTTTAAGGTCAATGCGCCAAGCGACGCCGAAATTGAACAAATCAAAGACGGGGCGACTATCGTCAGCTTTATTTGGCCCGCACAAAACCCTGAGCTGGTTGCGAAGTTAGCTAAACGTAAGATCAACGTGATGGCAATGGACATGGTGCCACGCATCTCCCGTGCCCAGTCACTTGATGCCCTCTCCTCTATGGCAAACATTGGTGGATATCGCGCCGTTGTTGAAGCCGCACATCAATTTGGCCGTTTCTTCACAGGCCAAATTACCGCTGCTGGTAAAGTACCGCCCGCCAAAGTGTTAGTCATTGGTGCTGGTGTAGCTGGCCTTGCCGCCATTGGTACAGCAGGATCGCTTGGCGCCATAGTGCGCGCCTTCGATACCCGCTTAGAAGTGGCCGAGCAAATCGAATCTATGGGCGGCCAATTCCTTAAACTGGATTTTGGTAACGAGGAAGGTGGTTCATCGGACGGTTATGCTAAAACCATGTCGGATGAATTTATTGCCGCCGAAATGGCACTGTTTGCCGAACAAGCCAAAGAAGTCGATATCATCATCACCACAGCGCTAATCCCTGGTCGTCCAGCGCCTAAGCTCATCACCAAAGCCATGGTTGATAGCATGAAGAGCGGCTCAGTGATCGTCGATTTAGCCGCTGCGACGGGTGGTAACTGCGAATACACGCAATCGGGTGAGCTGTTTGTTACTCCTAACGGCGTAAAAGTGATTGGTTATACCGACCTTCCCGGTCGTCTACCGGCGCAATCCTCACAGCTTTACGGCACTAACTTAGTCAACCTGATGAAGTTAATGTGTAAAGAAAAGGACGGCACAGCCAGCATCAACTTTGATGATGTAGTCATGCGCAATATGACAGTGATTAAAGAAGGTGAAGTGACCTTCCCGCCACCACCGATTTCTGTTTCTGCGGCGCCAGCAAAACCAGCGGCGAAAATCGAGCCGAAAAATACCACTCCGAAGGCACCATCTAAGCTCAAATACGTGCTCGCCGCCTTAGGCGTTGCAGGATTTGCTGCCGTGGCATCGGTAGCACCACCAGAGTTCCTGTCGCATTTCACAGTATTCTTGCTGTCCTGCGTTGTTGGCTATTACGTGGTATGGAACGTATCCCACTCACTGCATACGCCTCTAATGTCAGTCACTAACGCGATTTCGGGCATTATCGTGGTCGGCGCCCTACTGCAAATCGGTCAGGGTTCAACTTTGGTCACTGTACTGGCGTTTATCGCCGTGCTGATCGCCAGTATTAACATCTTCGGTGGCTTTACCGTCACTCAGCGCATGCTGAAGATGTTCCGTAAGGATTAAGGGGGTTTAACGTGTCTCAAGGACTGGTAACAGCAGCTTACATTATTGCCGCCATTCTCTTCATCTTCAGTCTCGCGGGACTGTCGAAGCAAGAGACGGCAAAACACGGCAATTTATTCGGTATCTTAGGTATGGCAATCGCCCTACTGGCTACCATTTTCAACCCCGATACTAACGGAATTGCGTGGATCTTAATCGCTATGGTGATTGGCGGCGCGATTGGTATCCGTTTAGCACTAAAAGTCGAAATGACTGAAATGCCTGAACTGGTTGCTATATTGCACAGCTTTGTGGGTATGGCCGCGGTATTAGTGGGTTTCAACAGTTTTATCGACTTACACCCACAGGAAGTCTCACAAGTCGTGGTGGCTGTCGGTGGTGATATCAATACGACCCTCGCCGCAGTACAAGATGCGCTAAGTGAAGCGGTGAAGACCGCCAGCAAAGAGCACCTCACTGGCGCTATGCTTAACATTCACTTGGTCGAAGTCTTCCTCGGGATCTTCATTGGTGCGGTGACCTTTACGGGTTCTATCGTTGCCTTTTGTAAGTTACGCGGACTGATTTCATCTAAACCTCTGATGCTGCCACATCGCCACAAGCTGAACCTAGTCGCAGTGCTAGTGTCTTTCGCCCTGTTGGTATACTTCGTACAGACAGGCGGCACTATGCCAGCACTGCTGTTGATGACCTTGATTGCCTTCGCCTTTGGCTGGCATTTAGTGGCATCCATTGGCGGCGCGGATATGCCAGTGGTTGTGTCTATGCTGAACTCCTACTCAGGTTGGGCAGCGGCAGCGGCAGGCTTTATGTTGTCGAACGACCTCTTGATTGTGGTCGGCGCGTTAGTGGGTTCATCGGGTGCTATTCTGTCTTACATCATGTGTAAGGCCATGAATCGCTCGTTTATTTCAGTTATCGCAGGTGGTTTTGGTACAGATGGTGTGGCCTCGACTGCCGATGAAGAAATGGGTGAATACCGTGAAACCAACGCCGAAGATGTGGCGGATATGCTGAAAAATGCCACTTCAGTCATCATCACTCCGGGTTACGGTATGGCAGTGGCGCAGGCGCAATATCCTGTTGCGGAAATCACTCAAAAACTACGTGATCGCGGCGTGAAAGTGCGTTTTGGTATCCATCCAGTTGCAGGTCGATTACCAGGCCATATGAACGTACTGCTCGCTGAAGCGAAAGTCCCCTACGATATCGTGCTCGAAATGGACGAAATCAACGAAGACTTTAAAGACACAGATGTTGTGCTCGTTATCGGCGCCAACGACACGGTTAACCCCGCGGCAATGGAAGATCCAGGCAGTCCAATCGCAGGTATGCCAGTGCTGGAAGTATGGAAAGCGCAAAACGTGATCGGCTTTAAACGTTCGATGAACACAGGTTATGCCGGCGTGCAAAACCCACTGTTCTTCAAAGAAAATACCCAAATGTTGTTTGGGGATGCTAAGGCCAGTGTTGAAGCCATTTTAAAGGCACTTTGAGCTTGATTTAATATCAACAGAGTAAAAATCGTTTAGGCGATAAACACTATTCTAAAGAAATGAAGGGAGCCAATGGCTCCCTTTCTTTTCACATTTTTTTAAGCCTATTAAGCTAGTCTCTGCGCCAATATGATGCGAGGCTTATCTGCCCCAAATGCTGATACGTTTAATGTAAGCTAAAACAGTAAGTTAAATCTAAAGCTGGTTTAAGGAAATAAGAAATGTTGCTTGGGCTGTTTATCCTATCTGCCGTATTAATCAAAACCTCATTACTCGGGCTTGGCTGGATATCGATTATCATCGGCCTGAGTGGGTACCTATTTTGTCGATGGTTTAATATCAAGTTAGATATCAAACTGATTGATAAATTTAAACGACTCTTTATCACTGGCGCGGCTCTGCATCTTCTCGTCTATATCGGCTTAATCACTAAGCTTTTCCTTATCGACAGCTTTGAAGACTTGCCCACATTCCTGATAAGTCACTTAGTCTTCCACCACGCAATCAGCGCCGTGATTGCTGCCGCATTAACCTTCTTGGCGATTCGCATCTATCTACAACAGCAAAAATTAACTCAAGCCTATCGACAGGAATTAAGCTAACTCAACAAGGTTTTGATGATAAATACCGACGGAGAAAATCTGACTAGATTCATCATTAGCTTAAGTGCCATAAAATAATGGGGACTAAAGCAGATCATGCAGAAGTGTTGTCAGCAACACTGAATTCATCAATGGATTCAAACATCAGGGATAAGAATGACCCCTGATGTTTGGGGGGAGCTAAGCCAAGATACGTTAGTCGACGGCAATATCGTTATCTTTAAGCTCTTTTGACAGGGTTTCATAATTCGTTTTGAGTTTTGGCAAAGTATCTTCTTTGATTTTACTCAATACATTTTGCAACTGATCCTTACCGTAAGAAACGCTATAGTGACGGGTTTCAATATTACTAATGATCTTCTCAGACTCTAAATACAAACGACGAATATCAGACAAAATATCACTCGGTGTTTCTAGCGCATTGGCAGAATAGCGCATGTTATCCCAGACAAATAATCCCATCTGCGGATGCATTTTCACTAAACTATTACTACTCACAGTCTCAACTGTGTCAGCGTAATGACTCAAGATTTCAACATTGTCACTCACTTCGTCATATAGGGCATGACGCAGATGATAGTTATTCTGCATATTGCTCAGGGCATCAAATTTAATTGCCTGTGACAACCCTTCTTGCGCGGCTAAATACACGCCAACAACAGTCGCAATGATTATAAAAATCTGACTCACCCAAAAACTGGTTTTGATAAGCTCAGTGTTATCAAGCTTAATGGTGCGTTTAGGCATATCTGCCTCATTAGAGATGGGGGTCATATCCATATGTTTTATCCTGTCAAATCAAGAGTACAAGGCAATATCACTAACTTAAATCATTATTGAGTGGTCATCCTACACTATTGGGGTATGACTTACCTCAGTACAAATCACGATTTTTACCCACAAAAAAGGAGCCATCTGGCTCCATTTTTATATTCATTGGTCAGTCTATTATGCTGCTTTTGCCAAATCAAAATTGGATAGCAACATCACAGCTGTACGGCCTAATAGGTGGTTGATCGTGCGATCGCCCGCTAAGCCTAACTCAGCAATCGCTTGCTGACGCGCTGTACTCACCGCTCTAAAGAGGGTAATTTCATTATTCGCACCACCACAAAGACTAAAGAACAGTCTTAATACTGCGCGGTAATGCTCTTCCTGCATTGCCTGCATCCAGGATGTTTCCAATGCCTCTTGGCTAGAAAAATCCAGCGCAGCAACAAATAGATTGCCGATACGACTATCTAAACGAACAAGAAAATCGCTTTTGCGTGGAAAATGGTGACTAATACCTGTGCGACTAATACCCGTTGCTTCAGATAACGTAGTATAAGACATAGTCTCAAAGCCGATAGTCAAAATTTGTCTTAACGCTTCATCCATAATTTGATTTATGGTTTGCTCAGTTTGTACTCGCGAGCGCTTAGCCATAGTAATGTCTCCCCTCTTATTTTTAGGGGGAAAGCTTACCAAAGCCGCTCAGGGATTACTGCTGTTCACTGGGCCGTAACCAGCGTATTTCACTTTTGTTCAGCTAGGGTTCAGTTTAAAACAGGCTTCACCACCGATTTAATTAACACATTCATAACATTGAATTTTGTACCAACCAGTTATGTGCTTTTTCTTCGCCCATGAGTAAAACGAACGTCGGTTGGAGATAGTGTCCAAGATCAGCTTTTCGCCAAAATAGATATTCAGGAAGGGGTTGCAATACACTCGCGCCAAAAGTGCGTTGCATTAAGCTCGAATACTCACCTAATAATCTCGGCTCTAATTGCTCGGCTTTAGGGTAAAAATTCGTTAAAAAGTCCCGATATTCGGCAAATTTAGCCACTTGAGCAACATCGTATCGATGCAACACTTGTATCAACATTGGCGAACTCCAATGCGACAAGTATTGCGGGCTTGTTAATGCATCAAGATTGCGTCTGTGGTATTGCTGCCACGCCAAGGCAAAATCATTTTTCTCCCGTGCGATACGCCAAACCAAATAAATGTCAGCTAGCCATTCATGTTGATATGCACTCAAGTGAGTCGGTAACACAGAGCCTTGCAGAGCAAGGTTCTCCAAATGACCGAGCTCATGCCATAGGGTTAATTGCGGCTGTTCAAGCAAAGGTAATTGGTAGGTCACCATATCGACACTGGCTAACTGTACTTGCGGTGTCCGCTGCTCATTCACTAAGACTAGGCCCGCAATCTTATTGTCATCGACGGGTATGACCATGGCACTTCTGCGGCCTAAATCAAGCCTAAATTGTTCGAGTGTTGCAGGAAGCTGCGCCAACACTTGCTCTGGCAATAATGCCAAGCAAGTGCCAAGCTCTGGTAAAGGGCAAATCAAAGCCTGCTTATCGGCAATGGGCGTCCAAGTCAGGCTAGATGCGAATGCCAGAGCGACTAAGCTCACTGATTCGCCATGATATTTTGTATAATCGCTGTCGTTGATATGCCATCCTCAAAGCCCAGCACTTGCACTTGGCCACCTGCGGCAATCACTTCAGCGCCACCCGCGATATCTTCAAGCTTATAGTCGCCGCCTTTAACCAGTAGATTTGGCAGCAATCGAGTAATGATGCGCTGCGGCGTATCTTCACTAAAAGGCACAACCCAATCGACAGAAGCTAAGCCAGCGAGCACAGCCATACGACGATCAACCTGATTAACTGGACGGCCTTCACCCTTGAGGCGTTTAACCGAGGCATCATCATTTACCGCGACGATCAAACGATCGCCCAAAGCTTTCGCCTGTTTAAGATAGCTCACGTGGCCCGCATGTAAAATATCAAAGCAACCATTAGTCATCACCACACGTTCACCGCGTAGTTTGGCTTGCTCTAAGGCGTAGGCCAGTTGATCTTCACTCACCACCCCAAAACCCGATTCTCCATGGTGCAAAGCTAGGGCTTCAATAAGCTCAATGCGGCTCACGGTAGAAGTGCCAAGTTTACCTACCACAACGCCAGCGGCGGTGTTCGCAATTGCGCAAGCCTGCGGTAAATCGGCGCCCGCGGCTAATGAGGTTGCTAAGGCTGAAATCACAGTATCGCCAGCACCCGTCACATCATAGACTTCACGGGCAACGGTAGGAATGTGCAACTCAGGCGCATTAGCGGTCACTAAGGTCATGCCCTTTTCAGAGCGGGTGACTAAAATGGCATCAAAATGATGTTGCTTGAGTAAGCCACGGGCTTTTTCCAGCAGGTCGGCTTCAGAGGTCACAGTGCCAACAACTGCTTCAAACTCGCTCATATTTGGGGTAATTAGCGACGCGCCATGATAACGACCAAAGTCACTGCCCTTAGGATCGACTAATACCATCACACCTTTCGAACGCGCTAATGCAATAAAATCTCGCGGCTGATCGATAGCGCCCTTTGCATAGTCGGACAACACCACAACATCGACAGAATCGAGTAAGGCCTCGGATTGTTTCAATAAACGCACGCTATCGGCCTTGTCGAAGGCTTCTTCGAAATCGAGGCGGATAAGCTGCTGATTTCGTGATAACACCCGCAACTTAGTGATGGTTGGTTTATCAGCAATACTTAACCATTGGGGTTCAACCCCTAAAGTTTGCACACCGAGCGTTAGGGCATGGGCAGTATCATCTTGGCCGACGAGCCCGGCAAGTTGGACTTGCCCTCCTAAGGTCGCGATATTGAGCGCCACGTTGGCCGCGCCGCCGGGTCTGTCTTCGACTTGATTAATCTTCACCACAGGTACGGGGGCTTCAGGGGAGATACGTCCCGTAGGGCCAACCCAATAGCGGTCTAACATCACATCGCCGACGACTAACACTCTGGCTTTTTCAAATGCTGGCAGAGAAACCTTCATAGTGCTCTTATCTTTATGCAGAAATTAAACCGTGATTGTACCTAATTTTCAGCAAAAATTGAGTTAGAATGAGCAGTAATTTTCAAAAGTAGTGAGTATTTTTGTGGTCGAGAAAGCCGAGTTTTCATCTTCTTTATATCATCCTAAGCATTGGCCCATGTGGTTTGGCGTATTTTTGATGCGTTTAACTCAACTTCTACCGCTTCCTTGGCAGATGACGCTGGGTAAGGGATTGGGTCGCTTAGTGATGAAATTCGCAGCTGGCCGCACCCACACAGCGCGCCGTAACTTGACCCTCTGTTTCCCTGAAATGACGGAAGCACAGCGAGAAGATTTACTCACGCGTAACTTTGAAGAAACGGGCAAAGCCATTTTCGATACCATCAATGCATGGTGGTGGCCCGATGAAAAAGTGCAGCAGCACATGAGTATCAAAGGCGAAGAACACGTACAAGACACGTTAAATGCTGGCCACGGAGTTATCCTCTTTGCCGTGCATTGTTTACCGCTGGAAATGGGCGCACGTATCTTCGGCCAATTCCAACCCGGCGTGGGGGTTTATCGCCCACACAATAATCCTGTGATGGAATACCTGCAGGTCAAAGGCCGTTTACGCTCGAATAAAGGTCTTGTTTCTAAACGCGACTTGCGCCAAATGATACGCTGCCTACGCAATCCCGATGTGATTTGGTACACGGCCGATCAAGACTTTGGCCGTTCCAGTGCGGTATTTATCCCATTTTATGCCATGCCAGATGCGGCAACGATTACCGGTGCCACCACGTTAGCTAAACTCGGCAAAGCCAAAGTCCTACCTTTTTTTGTGGAACGTACTACAGATGATAAAGGCTATCGAATTGAAGTGATGCCACCGCTGGATAATTTCCCCGGCGAAGATGAATTAGCCGATGCCATTCGCGGTAACAAGATTATCGAATCCATCATAGATAAAAACCGCGCCCAATATATGTGGTTGCATCGCCGCTTTAAAACCCGTCCCGACCCAACAGACAAATCTTTATATCAGTAACTCATCCAGTTTTTGAATACAAAAATGCCAGCAAATAAGCTGGCATTTTTATAGTAACTTTCGATAGTAAGGGCCATCTAGCACATAAGATTAGAGCGCATTCTCAGTCGGTAAACGAATACCTACGTTAGTGACTTTGCCTTCATATAACCCCGCCACCACCCAATGCAAAGACTGCCAGTGGAATTGATCCCCAAGTACAGGATTGGCGCCAAGCTGAGATACCACAAGGTCTGCGACTGTCATATCATCAGCGAGATTATCTAAACTCAAACCATAAATAGGCGCGAGATCCGCAAGCTTAACGTCTGTTTCAATAAAGAAATCACCGAAGAATCGTTGTACTTCTTTATTTTCTGGCGCTTGGCTAAAGAGGTTACTCAAGGCTTCTAAACTTTTCTCCTGACCCAGCACACAGAGTATATCGCCCGCTTCGAGGCGAGTGCTACCCGATGGATGCAGTAAAGTGTCATCCCTAAATACCGCCGCAATCCGTGTCCCATCTGGCATAGCTAAGCGCTTTAGCGGCTCACCAATACACCACTTACTTTCACTCAAACGATAGACAAACACTTCCCATTCGCTGCTCGGGTAAATTTCAACTCCCGAGCGCGAAACGGGTAACGGCTTTGGGGGCAGTTCCACCTTAGCTAAACGCGCTGCTGTGGTCAAAGATGCACCTTGAACCAGCAACGACACTAATACAACGAAGAAGGCTAAGTTGAAGTACAACTGAGCACCCGGTAAGCCCGCCATCATAGGGAATACTGCTAAGATGATAGGCACAGCGCCGCGTAACCCCACCCAAGAAATAAACCAGCGGTCGCGACTGCTAAAGCTCTTAAATGGCAATAGACTGATCCATACGGCGACAGGGCGAGCAAATAAAATCATTCCGAATGCCAGAGCAAAACCTGGGATCATGATATCGACTAAATCTGAAGGGGTAAGCAATAACCCTAATACGAGGAACATGCCGATTTGACTGACCCAAGTCATACCATCCAGTACGTTCAAAATCGCATGACGGCCACGGGTTGGCTTATTGCCGAGGAACAGACCCACTAAGTAAATCGACAGAATACCACTACCACCCAGTTTGTTGGACGCAGCATAAATAATCAGACCACCGCTTAAAACTAAAATAGAGTACAGACCATCAGCTAACTTGCTTAAATTGACGAGCTTCCACAGCATCCAGCCGCCGCCTAAACCTAAACAGATCCCCAGACCAAATTGCTTAATAAAGCTAATAAGCATAAAGCTGAAGGACAACTCACTGTCGACATTGGCAAGAATGGCAATCAAGGTTACGGTTAAGAATACCGCCATGGGATCGTTACTGCCGGACTCAATTTCTAAGGTCGCACCAACCCGCTCGTTAAGGCTACGCCCTTTAAGCAGGGAAAATACCGCAGCGGCATCGGTCGAGCCCACAATCGCGCCCACCAGCAAACCTTGCAACCAATGCAAGTCGAACAACCATGCGGCCATCATGCCGGTGATACTGGTCGTAATGGCAACGCCAAAGGTCGCCAACGATAATGCAGGCCATAGCGCCACCCTAAAACTAGCAACGCGGGTGCGCATACCGCCATCGAGTAAAATAATCGCTAAGGCTAAGTTACTGACTAAATAGGAAGTTGAATAATCATCAAACTGGATTCCACCAAGTCCATCTTCGCCAGCCAAAATACCCACAGCGAGGAAAATCAATAAAATAGGGATGCCCAAACGGGAAGACATAGGACTCAGTAAAACACTCACTGCTGTAAGCAAGGCGCCAATCAGAAAAAAACTATTGATGGAATCTGCATCCACAAACGCCTCCTTAATACAGGTTGTTTAGTTAAACGATAGACAAATCACCGAGGTTAAAAATGACTCAACTCACAATTTTATGATTTTATATTAGCACAAAAATATCGAATTATTGGAGCGTTAAATATTAAATTTCAATCATCTACATAAAAAATGTCATAAAAACAACTTTCTATTAACCTTTAGATAAAGGCTAACGTAAAACCTAAAGGATAGCAGAACATCTCCACACGACTTAATAAGAATTAAAAGAAATAAATATCAAATAGTTAAAAATAACAAACTGAACGTAAACTCAAATCATTCAAGCAAAACTCAGCTCACAAACCTGTATAAACTAACGGTATCATGACCAATTTAGTGTCAGATAAAATAATGTCGTGTAAAGGGTGAATATTTGAACATTATCCTTAAGCTAATTGTTTTAACTCCATTTATTTGCCAATGAGATGATTTAAACTCACTTTATCCGATGAGCAATAGCCTTGTGAGAAAAGGACCACACACTGTTTTCCAAAACAAATCAATTCAGTTCCAGTAACGCCATACATGCTCGCCATTCAAACAGACACGTTTTAGATTGGTTAACACTGCAAATATTTTTCATCAAGCAGGAAGACATACACAAGACAATTGAGTACAGCAGGTTTTAACGACAAGACTAAATACTGACAATTGACGCCGCCAAGGAAAACCGTTAAAACAAAAAATTAAGCGATAAATACGCCGTACTGATCATATTTCAGTTGAAATAATGTCCAAAATAAGGAAGGATGCGAGCTTCGCGCGCCAGTGCATTTTGCTCGTCAAATTGCCGCTCTCGTTTTAAGAGAGAAAGCTGCGTTAAACACGCTTTTTTATTAACAGGAATCGTAGTATCCGCTTATGAGTATGCTTCGCACCACAGCTTTATTATTGACTTTGGTTTTCCCTAGTCTGTCCGCTTTAGCAACGGAATATCCTTTACCAGCCGCCCAAAGCAGGCTAATTGGCGAGAACCAGTATTATACGGTTCCAGAGGGTAAACACACTCTCGAAGATATCGCAGCCAAATACCAGCTTGGTCTCAGTAACCTACTCGAAGCTAACCCAGGTGTGGATCCATTTCTGCCAAAACCAGGTAGCCAACTGATCATTCCATTGCAATTGATCCTGCCAAACGCTCCCCGTGAAGGCATAGTGATCAACGTGGCTGAAATGCGTTTATATTACTATCCAAAAGGCAAAAAGACTGTTGAAGTGTTGCCTATTGGTATTGGCCAAATTGGTAAAGACACACCAGAAAACTGGGTGACCACTGTACAACGCAAGCGTGCGAATCCAACTTGGACACCCACACCGCGCATTCGTAAAGAATATGCTGCTAAAGGTGAAATCCTGCCTGCGGTATGGCCAGCCGGTCCAGATAACCCTATGGGACTGTATGCGCTGTATATCGGCAACTTGTATGCGATTCACGGTACTAACGCGAGTTTCGGTATTGGTTTGCGTGTCAGTCAAGGTTGTGTGCGTTTACGCCATGAAGATATCGAGCATCTATTCAAGACTGTACCAGTGGGAACCCGAGTACAATTTGTGAACCAGCCGATTAAAGCAACCGAAGAGCCAGACGGTAAACGCTACTTAGCCGTGCATCAACCATTGTCTCGCACTGTGGCGGAGTTTGAATCAAATGAGCCCGTTGCGATATCACTGCCAAAAGAGATCGCTAAGTTTATCGCTAAAGCTGACACTGATTCTTCTGTGATCAAGAAGCTACTCGATGAACGTACTGGTGTGCCAATGCGAATTAATCAATAATTCACTGGCGAATATCACCTAAAAAAATACCCGCAATCTGCGGGTATTTTTTTGTCATGTCAGGCTATTCACTAACGTAATAGACTAAAATATCAATCACATAAAGGTGCACACAGGGCCAAGAAGTGAGTCATAGCGGCACTGTTTGCTAATACGCGTTGATCGAAGTTTTGCAACGCAGGCGTTTCAGTACAAGCACCGACACGAGCACCACTTCGTACTAAACAAGCTTCAAAAGACGTATCAAAATGATTGAAGATCAAACCATCCTTAACAGGACACCCATCAATCTCACCGTCTACCGCAATCGGGAAATAACCACCTAAAGTATCGCGTAGATCGAGACTAAAACGTCCTGGCACTTGGCTTGGCTCAAAAGAATACACATAGGCTTCACGACTCAAGACATCTTCATGGCAAGTTAAAATACCGTCTCGACTCGCAGCAAGCAGTAACTGTGCGTGCTCTAACAATAGCTTACCTTCAACCGATGTATGTTCATTCGCTTTAGGTTTACCGTTCTCAAATACAAAACCACGATTTGGGTTTTCGCCGTATTTATTAAATCTATGACCACGACTGAATCCAGTAGGATTGACGAGAGGCAATAAACTCAAGTTCACCCGTTCAAATAGGTCTGCTGAAGCTTCACTCAAAAAATGCAACAAACCCCATGGGCCTGCAGATTCTTCGCCATGAAATCCTGTGCTGATCAATAAAGAAGGTAAGCCTGACTTAGCGGCCGGTGACTGATACAAGCTAACATCGTATTTACCCACTTCACCCAATGTTTTCTCAACCATGCCCAAACGGGTCATTTCCTGCTCAAGCAGCAGATAGAAATTATCAATATCAGTGCTTTCACAGTTAAAAATATCGCTTTTCCACTGAAAGGATTCGAACGGAGATCTGCTTACCATATCTTGTACTTATGCCAGAAAAAGAACTGTGCCATCATAGCAGTTCTTTTCAAAAACTGAATGCTATTCAACTGATTTCGATGAAATCCGAGCAGTCGTCGACAGTGGTGCAATCTGTATCGATACCTGCGAATGTATCAATTGCCTGTCGTTAATGGTATCCAGCTTGAGTAAGACATTTGACAAATTAAAAAATAAGCTCGGCAGGACGCACTTATGAAAACTCAAATCACCTTTTTTATCGCCCTTTCGGCCAGTGTTTTCAGTCATACGCTACAGGCCCAATGTCGCGCCGAGCAAGATGCACAAGCCTTATATGCGATCGAAGCGAATATAGAGACCTATACGCTACAAAATGGCCTGACAGTGCGATTACTGCCCATGGCAGATAAACAAACAGTCACAGTCGCCAGCCAATTTAATTTAGGCGCCCGCAACGAAGCCCAAGGTCAGAGTGGTTACGCCCATCTGTTTGAGCACATGTTGTTTAAAGGGAGTGAAAATGCCCCCGGCGATACCTATGCTCAGCAGTTCAGTGCTTTAGGTGCACGTTTTAATGCCAGCACGCATTTTGACTACACCAACTACTATGTGACGCTGCCAAACCAAGCATTAGAACTGGGCTTATATCTTGAAGCCGATCGCTTTATCCGCCCTAGCCTTAACGCCACTACGGTTAAAAATCAGCAGGAAACCGTACTGCAGGAAATGGCACAAACCATAGATAATCAGCCCTATATCCGCAGCGCGATGGCGTTTTTACTCGAGCAAGTAAAAGGCACTCCCTACGGTCACGGTATTATTGGCAGTCGCGAAGATATCTTGCAAGCCACACCAGAAAACCTAACAGCCTTTCACCGTGCTTATTATCGTCCCGATGCGATGCAGCTTTCCCTTGTCGGCAAACTAAGCCCACAAACCCGACAATGGATTGAGCAAAATTTTGCGGCTTGGTCTAGGCCAACGATTGCTGAACCTGAATTTTCTGAGTTAACAATCCAGCCTAAACAAGTACATGCTGAGTTAGTTGATGAGCGCGGACCTTGGCCCGGATTACTGCTCGCTTGGCATACCGTAGGTAAAGATCACCCCGATGCTGCGGCAATTCGGCTGCTAGAAGGCTATTTATTTCAAAACACCGCCAGTGCACTCGCTAAACTCAGTCTGCATAATCCCGAACAAATGCTCAGCTACTCCCTGCCCTTTGAGTTAGAAAATCACGGCATAGCGAATATCGTCTTGGTTCCACGGGCACGGACCTCACTCGATGCCTTAGTGCAAAAAGTATTGGGACTTGTGGCACAAACGCAGCAAGATGCTCTGGATGAAGCAAGTCTTTGCACACTTAAACAAGTGTGGTTAAACAATCAATTACAACAACTGGATGACACACAGGCCTTAGCCATCAAGCTTTCCGCAACGTCGCCTCAAGATAAAGACCATCCCTTTACCGCGCAGTGGCAACGGATCAACGCAGTCACGGCCGACGATATCCAAAGCGTCGCAAAACGGTATTTCAACCAAGATTATGTCCGAGTCGACCTACTGCCACCTTGGTATATTCGCTGGGGTAAAACGCTACTGGAATGGCTGCCTAACGATATGAGTGACAGTTTAGAGGATGCGGTATTATGACGACTCAGACAATGTCAAAGCAGCTACAAGGCTTAATGTTCTGCGCTGTGGCTTTATCACTAAACGCCTGCCAGCAGACGCAAATCGTCTTCACGCCGAGCGAACCGCCGAGTTTGGCCCATTTTGAAACGCCAAACTCTTTAGCCCATTCTTTGCCTAGCTCTTTGAACAATCATTTACCCAAAAGCAGCGTCATTATCCCCGTAACGGATGAAATTTTTACCGATGAAGTCCATACCGAATTGGATTTACCCTATCAGTTACATCGCCTTGCCTCACTTCAAATTAATAGCAGTGTGAGCAACAGGGTCAGTTTAGCGGCAGTGAGCCCGCAAGTTCCCTTCAATAATCCTGATATTTTACAGATTACCTTTCAAGAAAAGGCCCGCGCACTTGCCATTAGCCGCGCAGATCCCTGTCTTGAGACTTTCAATATGCGTGTCAGCTTGCACAGCATTAATTTAAGCCTCACTTGCCCCGACGATGTTAACCATATCTACGGCTTACTACTGCAATTTTGGCAGCCAGATGCCTTTGTTGATGCGACAACCGCCCCCGTCGATGTCGACAATATTCGCCGTCAACTCAAGCTCAATAAACACTTAAACGCCTTTAGTGGCGCCGAGATAGATAAAGTGTGGCGCGATAAACTGCTCGGCCCAGAACATCCCTACAATAGAGTGATCAATAATAATGCATTGTTCGATTCACTCAGCCTAAGGCAACTACAACAAATCCAACAGCAGGCGGTAACACAAGCACAGTGGCATCTTTTTCTACCCAACTCTTTGGCAAATAACGCTAAATTTGACCTTCAAGCTAGCCTTAAACTGTGGCCATTATTGCCTAATTCAGTGCCGAAAGCGGATAAACCAGAGACAGTAAAGCCTCAGCAAATCAAGCGGATTTACCTTATTGATGCGCCGGGCAGCGTGCAAACCCAAGTCCGCCTAGGTTATGCCATAGATCATGTCCTAAGTGATGCATCAACTCAGCAGCAACTGAACCCACAGGAAGTCGCCTTAAGCTGTCGCAGTTTATCCGCACTCATGGGCCGCAGTTTTTCGGGCAGACTCTACTATGATTTACGGGAAAAACGCGGCCTCACCTATGGCATTTATGGCCAGTGCGCCAATGCACCGCTGTCCAGCAGTATCAAGTTTTATGGCAGTACAGCCATAGAAAATACGGGCGCGTTTGTGGTGGGCATACTCGATCACCTAACACTCGTTAAGACGCAAGGTGCTAGCCAAGGTGAAATCGATGCACTTAAAACCTATTTGATCGGTGAAGATTTGCTCAGCCAAGACAACAGCATTCAACGTGAAAACCAATATATCCACCAAGTTGCGACAGGATTAACTCAAATTGAAGTTCAGCAGCTAAATGCAGGATTACAGGCTCTAACACCCGAAAGGCTACAACAGTTAGCAAACGCGGCTTTTAGTGGTAATCCATTGATTATTTTGCGGGGCGATGTTGATCGAATTCTTCCTGACTTAAAAACCAAGCTAACAGAGTGGCAGTTTGAAAGGGTCAAGGTTGGCCTAACTGACAACTAAAGCCAAATAATCCTTCTAAAAGATTCAAATGCGCGATCGACAGATTAGAGCTTATTGGTCGCACTGTCGCTGGCTGGCGGTGCGCCATTATCACCCAGCGTCATCTGTTCATGGCCTTGTTCCATTTGTTGTAAATCTTCCATCGCCGAATCCTGCTGCATGATCTGCGGATCAGGATCATCTGCCGGTAATACCGCCATATTGTCAGCATTCGCGCTATTTAGCGTAGCAGGTTGATCAGGAGCCATACCATTTACTGCCTTAAGCCCCTCGATTGCCGGAGACGCCTCAGTTTTCAGCGGGCTGTTACTAAGATTCGGTAACCACTCACGCAATTGCTCGGGCCCAAAACTAAAACCTAACGCTATGACGACAGTTGCCACTGCAACATACAGCCAAGGGCGAATCGCCAGATGATCACCTCTTAGCAAAGTGCTTTCACTGGCATATAAATGCGCATCCGAGCGTTGAGCTATTGGCGCGAGTGCTTGTAGCATGTCCGGCAAGGCATCGAGTTCAGGACCTTTAATGCGCTGACCAATAAACTGCCCACCTTCGTAAATCTCCATCTGATGACTGGCGACTTCACCGTCAACCACACCAGAACTGTTAATAATCAACTTATTACAACAGACTCTTCCGCGAAATACGCCACAAACACGTAGCTCATTACAACTGACTTCACCAGAGATTTCGCCGCCAAGTTCGATCTTAATTTGTCCTGCTGATCTAACCTTGCCCTGCAATTTACCCGCAATGAATGCCGCGCTCTCTAACTGAATGTCGCCCTCAATCAAGGTTTGTGCACTGATAACCGTAATGCCATTGCCCTTACTCGCCATAGGATTCATTCCATATCATTATTTTTGTGACAAAGATGTTATGGTAAAAGTCCTCGAGAATAAAGCACTGGTTTCGCTTAGTATTTGACCTAAGCTCCAGAGCGGGACTTAAGTCACGCCAGCGACTATGTTACCCTGCGCATCTTGCCATATGGCTCCCGAGTACCTGAATATGAGTAACAGGATGCCTCAAAAAGGTGAGTGTTGATATCGCACTAAAACAAAGCTAAAGAACACACTAGCAGCAAACACCGAAAACAAACCGCCAACGAGACCCCGACATGGCACATTCAAACTCCGCTAGCTCGCAATCGATAACCCCAATCGTGACACCACTTGAAGCGTATCGCGCCAAGGTGTGCATAGATCTCATTGACGATCCCGCGCAGCAACAGGCGGTGTTGGCGCTCGATGTACTATTTAAGCAGTTGATGCTACAGCCACATTCAGCACACTTTCCCCTTATCAACAAACAAGCAATCAAAGGTCTGTATCTGTGGGGCGATGTGGGGAGGGGCAAAACGTTTCTGATGGATTTGTTTTTCGATTGTTTGCCGAGTGAAGGTAAGTTAAGACTGCATTTTCACCGATTTATGGCGCGGATTCACCAAGCATTACGCGAGCATTCGGGTAAACGAGATCCGTTAACTCTCATAGCTAAAAATCTCGCAAAAGAGTGCAAGGTGCTGTGTTTCGATGAGTTTTTTGTCTCGGATATTGGCGATGCCATGATACTCGCAGGGCTCTTTGAATGCCTATTCAAACAAGGTGTGGTGCTGGTCGCCACCTCAAATATTCCTATTGAGCGCTTATATGAGAACGGCCTAGCTAGGCACAGATTTTTACCTTGCATCCAACTGCTGCAAACACACACTCAAATGCTGCATCTCAATGGCAACCAAGACCATAGGATGCACGCCATCAATGCTTCATTAAACAACGAGATTGACATTGATAGCGCTGAAGTTAACGCCTCGATTTCCCGCAATATCGGCATTACCGGAACACTCGATTTTGAGCAGATTTTTGACAAGCTAGTGAATAGGTTAACGCCAAATACACCCAATATGAGCGCTATTGGCATTAGTGATAGCAGAATGAGTAATACTAGCCTCACCATCTGCAACCGTGAAATTCCAGTGATCCGCGCCGCTATAGCACCAACAGGCAACTCAGTCGCTTGGTTCGATTTTTATGCCCTATGTGACGGCCCGAGATCCCAACTCGATTACATCGAAATCGCCAGTCGATTTAAGATCTTAATGGTAAGCGGCGTTCCCAAATTAGGTGGCGAAGTGAAAAGCTGGATCCGTGCCCGCGGCACAGAAGACGGTACAGGTGATAACCAAGCCGCAGCCACGGGCGAGCGCAAACTCTCCTATGCGGCCAACGACGACCCAGCACGGCGCTTTATTAGCTTGATTGATGAGTTATACGATCAAAATGTCAGCTTATATCTCAGCTGCGACGTGCCACTGAATGAACTCTATCAAGGTGGCGCACTCAGTTTTGAATTCCGCCGCACCTACAGTCGATTAATAGAAATGAGTCGAAGTGAATGGCCGTAAAACATTAGCGATTTATCGCTCTGTTGAGTTAGACCAAAACCCTAATATTGATAAGCAAGAAGTTAGCCATCACGATAAAAATTCGAGGAACAATTAGTGACAAGATAATTCATGCATTCAGAATATAACAAGTCAAATACGCTATTTGCAGATACAAGCCTAGAAAGATGAATAAGTACCTAAATTGAAAATCTGCAATCATAGACAAACTAGTACAGAAAAAACATTATAATAATTAAAAATCAAATACATAAAGTAGAAAATCCATCTGCCATAATCGATTCAATCCACACAACTAAATGACTCATTACGTTCAATTTGCTTCTAGCTGTTGCTAACCTTGAGTTTTAAGGTACGGTGTAACTTAGTTTCAATTGTTCTAATTTACAGCCTATAGGTTTAAATCGATCAAATTTACAACCTGCAACATAAAAGCTCAAAAATATAATCTATAGTTTATGCAATCAACTAAAGACTCATGATTCTGACTAAGCGCCATGACACTTAACTTAGTTCGAAATATTCGCTAGAAAATATTAAGAACAGCCTTAAACGGAACTCTTTTAAATACAGGGACGATTAACTTATGTGGTTACGACAATTTAAGATTGGCTCACGATTAATTGCTGCGTTTGGATTACTTGCTCTTGTGTTGCTACTTCAAGGAATCATGTCATTACAGACGATGTCATCCATGCGATCCACTGCAGAAGAAATTGAAGATAATACCCTACCTACGCTGGTCAGTCTGTCGAGCATCAACCTCAATGTGATGCGCGCTAGGGTGTTTACATTTCGCCTGTTATTAGCAAATTCGGCAGCAGAACTTAACAAAGGACTCGATACATTAAGGCAAATCCGCCAGAGTATTAAAACGGATCAAAAAAACTATGAGCCTTTAATTAGCCTGCCAGGTGAGCAGGAGCTTTATCAAGAATTTAGTGGCAGCCTTGATCTATATTTAAAGCATCAAGATGAGATGATCAGCAAGCTACAGGCGAATGATGCAGCCGAAGCTAAACGGATCATGGATGATGTCATGATAGTGCAAGCCGAAAAATGACAAAGACGCTCATTAGCATTGGCAGCTTGAATACTGAATATGCAAAGGAACAAGGTCAAATAACTGCACAAGCCTACGACGAGAGTAAATGGCTAAACAGCATTATGATAGTGGGCTCCTTAATCGCTGCATTTGTAGTGGCAATATTTTTAACTCGCAGTATCGTGCAGCCAATGAAGGAAGCTGTAGGCATTTCAGTAGCAGTCGCAAGGGGGGATTTAACGCAGAAAATCAGCACAGAGGGTAAAGATGAAACCAGTCAACTGATGCAATCATTAGCTGAAATGCAGCAAAACCTGCGCGACACTTTATCCCATATAGCAAACTCCTCTAGCCAGCTCGCCTCCGCCGCCGAAGAACTCAATTCAGTCACTGAAGATGCTTCCCGCGGCATACAGCAACAAAATGATGAAATACAGCAAGCGGCAACTGCGATTACCGAAATGAGTTCGGCAGTAGATGAAGTTGCCAATACGGCGGTGCTCGCTTCAGAAGCCTTTGAAGAAACCGCCCGCAGTACCGAATTAGGTAAAAAACAGGTAGATCAGACTGTCGCAGCTATTATCGACATGAATCAGGATGTAACGCAAAGTTCACAGGTTGTTCAAACCTTAGCGATTCAAGCGAGGGATATAGGTAAAGTTCTCGATGTGATCCGCGCCATTGCTGAGCAAACAAATTTACTGGCCTTAAACGCAGCCATTGAAGCGGCGCGAGCGGGCGATACAGGCCGTGGTTTTGCGGTTGTTGCTGATGAAGTTCGTGCCCTAGCCCATCGCACTCAGTCCTCGACCCGTGAAATTGAAGACATGATTAACAAAATCCAGCACGGCACCGAAACGGCTGTGCAATCGATGCAGCACAGCGGCCAAAAGGCTGAACAGGCACTCTCAGTCGCAAGATTGGCAGGGGATGCATTAAACACGATTAATCGCCAAATCAGTACGATGAATAACAGCAACATGGTCATTGCAAGCGCCGCCGAAGAGCAAGCGAAAGTCGCACGTGAGGTCGATAAAAACATTGTGAATATTAGTGATCTTGCCAGCCAAAGTGCTGCGGGGGCACAGCAAACCAGTGCCTCAGCACATGAGCTCTCAAGACTCGCCGTTGAACTGAACAATCTACTGACGCGATTTAAAGTCTAGAGTATCACTTTATAATGGAATCAGAGGGTAATGGCACAAGATGTGTTAAACCGTTACCCTCAATGCATAACGCTATGATCTAGTTTAATAAAGCATTCCATAATACAAGCAAGACTCAAGAGTGCTAGGACCGAGTTTGCGGTGCATGATTAAAGTGCATAGCCAGTTCACTGATATCAGTGGCAACCCATTCTGGCTCGATACACTCGACCAAATGCGCCGCCATAAAGTCCACCAGTTGCATGGCGGCATAGGGCAAACGGCGATCTTTACGGCCAACTAGATACCAGTTACTTTCGAGCGGAAACCCCGTAACAGTTAGAATTGCAGGTTTTTCGCGCCCTTCTTGCAAGGTATGCGCCGAAATCACCGACAAACCTAAGCCCGACGCGACGCTCAAGCGTATCGCCTCATTACTCTCGATTTGCATAGTGTCACCGAGCGTGATGCCTTGGCCGCTGCACCAAGACTCGAACATTAAGCGGGTGGCTGACCCCGGTTCGCGAACGATAAAACGCTCATTTTTAAGCTCGTTAAAATTCACTTGTTCACGACCCACAGCCCAATGCTCCTTTGGTGCAATCAGTTGCAGCGGATTTTTGATGATGCGTGCAGATAACACGTTATCGCCACTTGGAGGATGACTGAACAGGTATAAATCATCTTCTTGACGTTCAAATCTGCCTAATACATGGGCACGGTTACCAATATTTAAGGTCACTTTAACCTGTGGAAACTGCCGATAAAATGCCCCTAAAATCCGTGGTAACACGTATTTTGCGGTAGTGACAATACCGATATTAATGTGACCGACACTGCCACCTTTAGCCTGCTGCATAAAAGCATCGAAATCCTCAAAACGACTCAAGGTATCGCAGGCTGCGCGGTACAACTCATTACCAATCAAGGTCGGTAACATGCGGCCATCACGACTCTCGAGTAATGGCTCGCCCAACACATCGGCCAGTTTTTTAAGCTGTAATGACACTGTGGGTTGAGTTAAATGCAATGCCCTCGCCGCTGCGGAAATATTACCTAACCGCACCACTTGCACATACACCTGCAGTAACCGAAAACTCAAATGCCGCAATTTAAGCTGAGTCGATGACGAACGCTTATCCATAGACAATTATCTATACCTAGGTGGTAAACAATTTATTTTTCAATATAACCAATTAGGTCCAAAATCACCAGCCATCAGGATCACCCGACAAACAAGCGCGTTTTGCACCGCTTAAAAGTCAAACTTAATGAGATACCAATGCCCGATATTGTCATTGCCTTTTTCGCCTTAGGCCTGTTAGCTGGCCTAGTGAAATCAGATCTTAAAGTCCCACCCGCGATCTACGAAACCCTATCCATACTGTTAATGCTTACCTTAGGTTTAAAGGGCGGAATGGCGCTCCACGGTCACACTCAAAACTTAGTGATCACTGAGCTATTAGCGGTTGTTGCCTTAGGTTTGATTATCCCCTTGGCCTTATACCCTGTACTAACCCAGCTGGTTCGCATTGGCCATACCGATGCCATTAGTATTGCCGCCCATTACGGCTCCGTCAGTGCGGGAACATTTGCGGTGGTGATGGCTATGGTTGAAAAATCTGGGCTGATCTTAAGGCCAGAAACGACCCTGTATCTCGTGCTGCTGGAACTACCTGCTATTGTCGTAATGCTCTGGTTACACAGATACTTAAGTGCCAAAAAAGCAATTGAAACATCACCCAAAAATGAAAATCAATCAAGCGTGTTGCACGAAGCCTTAACCAGCCGCGGCGTTGTCTTACTCCTTGGCGGTGTGGTGATAGGTTGGCTTTATGGCCCAACGGGACTTGCGCCGCTTACACCTGTGCTACTAGGCGGGTTCAAAACTTTACTGGCATTATTTTTACTGGAAATGGGCTTAGTAACGGCCAAAGTGTGTTTGCCGCTACCACTTAAACAGTGGCGCTTATTAGTGTTTGCCGCCGTAGCGCCCTTTGTATTGGCTTGGTGTGGTATTGGTGTAGGTGTTTGGCTGGACTTACCTTCAGGCAGCATTTTAGTGTTAGCGGCATTAAGTGCCAGCGCATCTTATATCGCAGCGCCAGCTGCCATTCGTGCCGCAATCCCCGAAGCCAATATAGGGCTGGCTATGCTAGCCTCACTCGGGATCACATTTCCGGTTAACGTGCTAATTGGCTTACCCTTATATCAACATTGGGTAACGCTCATTACAGCTTAGTACTTCTTCGCCGAATAAAGTCCAATGAAAAGGGAGACATTATTGCCACCTTTTCATTGGCATAAGCGTAAACAATTTAAGATGCATCACTATGATGTGTAGCTTTATTCTGATACATAGCTTTATCGGCGGAATCTAACAGATCCTCTAAGCTCATATCTGAATCCGGTGTCCAATGGGCGATACCTATGCTGGTCGCCAATCTATGTTGCTTAGGATGCTGTTGATTATATTGCTCCAGTAACTGCTTAAAACGCTCGATAACCCGATTGACTGTATCTCTATGCACAAAACTTAGCAGCACCACAAACTCATCGCCGCCAAGCCTTGCGATCACATCCGACTCCCTAAAAGCGGTCATTAAGATATGGGCAAAATCATATAACACCTGATCGCCCTTTAGGTGACCAAAGCTGTCATTCACTTCCTTAAAAAAGTCGAGATCGAAGAAAACTAAGGCCGCCTCAGATTCGGTACGTCGACAACTCGCCATTGACTGATGGGCCAGTAATTCAAAACCACGTCGATTCGAAATAGCCGTCAAGGGATCTAAGGTATTTTGCGCGATAGAGAGTAATTCAGCCTCTACCATTTGTCCTAAATCCGTTAAGGTTTCAATGTCTTCAGCCGTAAAATCCCGCGGTTCAGTACCGATTAAACACAAAGTACCCACCCGATATTGCTCGTGAATGGTGAGAGGATAGCCGGCGTAAAAGCGAATGTGCGGCTGCTCAGTCACCAGAGGATTGTCACTAAAGCGGGGATCTTTGAGGGCGTCGTTCACGATGAAAATGCCGTCATGATTGATCGCATGTCCACAAAATGAAATTTCCCGAGGTGTTTCAGTCACCTCCAATCCTTGGCGTGATTTAAACCATTGCCGTTCGGCATCCACTAAGGTCACAACACAGATGGGCAAGGAGAAAATTCTGCGCGTAAGCCGAGTAATACGATCGAAACGTTCCTCGGCATCGGTATCGAGCACATTAAGTGCGCGTAATGTGGCCAAGCGTTGCAGCTCGTTTTCAGGAATTGTAGGTAATTGCATGGCACTCTCAGCTAACTGCTCTCATTAAACTCTAGCCTAAATGGTGTATTCTTGCGGTGTTAAGGCTGAAATTCGTATCAGCCTTAATCCCCTTAAAGACTGCACTATTCAAGCACAGCACGATAAATGTTTAACACCCGCTCAGCATGCTCTTCTACCTCTGACACTGGTAGCTGCCCCGCCTTTTGTTGCAGAGTAAGTCGATGATTTTCATCCCGTAGTAAGCAATAGGTCTGAGTTAAATGCTGGGCACTCATCATTGGCAAAAGTTCAAGCTCAGCTAACACACCAAAAATCCGTACATTGTCGGACCAAATCGTTAGCTCTGGATACTCGTGGGCATTAGCCAGCACTAAGTACTGGGCAATAAACTCAATATCGGCAATCCCGCCTGGACTCTGCTTTAAATCAAACATGCCATCACTGACTTTAAGCAAGTGATCGCGCATCTTCTGACGCATCTCACGTACCGCTTTTTGCAGCTCAGCTTTATCACGGGGCTTTTCCAATACTGAAGCGCGAATATGGCTGAATTTAACCGCTAAGCTATTGTCACCAAAAACAAAACGCGAGCGAACTAAAGCTTGATGCTCCCAAGTCCACGCCTCATTAGCTTGGTATTCGCCAAAACGCTCAATCTCACTGACCATCAAACCGGAGGCGCCTGATGGGCGCAGTCGCATATCCACTTCATACAACTCCCCCGAAGTGGTACGAGTCGAGAACAAATGTAGAATTCGCTGGGCGAGTTTGAGGTAAAAATGACCAACTTCAATCGGCCGTTCACCATTGGTCTGGCTGTTATCTGCTTTGTTTTCACACAGGAAGACTAAATCGAGATCGGAGCCGTAACCCAACTCTATCCCGCCGAGCTTGCCATAACCGACAACGGCAAAGCCTGTGTCACTACCCTCAAGGTGAGCGGGCACCCCATGGCGCACTGAAACCTGTTGCCACGCCTGCATCACCACTTGTTCGATAATAGCTTCGGCTAAAAAAGTTAAGTGATCGCTCACTTGCATCACGGGTAAAACACCCGTGACATCGGCGGCGGCGATTTTAAGTTGTTGTGAAAGCTTAAATTGTCGCAGCGCTTCCATCTGCTGCTCCATATCATCCTCGGGCACGCGCATCATGTACTGACGCAGCTCGCTCGGATAATCGTCGATGGAGGTCGTGTCATAGAGCTGCGACGGATCGATAAGCTCATCGAGCAACATGGGAAATTTAGCCAACTGCGCGGCAATCCAAGGACTGGCGCAACACAAGCTCACCAACTGCTGCCGCGCGCCGGGGTTTTCACACAAAAGCTCAAGGTAAGTGGTGCGAGTTAAAATCTGCTCCAGCACCTTAGACACGGGCTCAAAAGCTGACGATGGACTCTGTTGATTAATCAATTCTTCCAATAATCTTGGCATTAATTTATCTAAGGTTTCTCGCCCGCGTGGACCAATGGAACGCTTAGTCACTGTTTCGCGCCAACTGCTGAGCATAGGGCACAGCTTGTCATCATCAATTTGCTGTTCGGCCAACAACGCGATCCCATCATCAAGGTCTTGCATGTTCCACAGCTGCGTCGTCCAATGTTCAGCTTTTTCTTCGCCTTCTTCGCCGCCCACTGTGGCTTTAAAATGACGATGGATTTTGCTCATTGCCGCTTCAATATGAGTGCGTAAATCAATCTCATTGGCCATATCGAGTACATGGCACAATCGCGCCCAATCCAGTGGATTATTCGGTAAGGTTTGAGTTTGTTTATCGTCAATGGCTTGCAGCAGATTCTCAACCCGGCGCAGCAGTAAATAACTATGTTTAAGCTCATCCACCGCCAAATATTCAAACTGCCCTAAGCTGTAAAGCGTATCGATAGCACCGAATAAACTCTGCTGACGCAACGCAGGCTCACGGCCGCCACGGATCAATTGAAAACTTTGCACCACGAACTCGACCTCACGAATACCGCCTGCACCGAGTTTAATATTGTCGGTCAAATGACGGCGCCGCACTTCTTGCGCGATGAGTTGCTTCATTTTCCGCAGGGATTCAATTGCCGAAAAGTCGATATAACGGCGATACACAAAGGGTCTCAGGAGGCTGTGTAGTTCATCGGAGAAATGGTTCCAAGGCCCGAGCGCACGCGCCTTGACCATGGCATAACGCTCCCAGTCTCGTCCTTGTTCTTGGTAATAATCCTCAAGACCGCTAAAACTCACCACCAAGGGGCCACTTTCACCGTAGGGACGCAAACGCATATCCACGCGGAACACGAAACCATCGACAGTGACTTGATCGAGCAAGTTCACTAACCTTTGCCCCATGCGGATAAAGAATTGTTGATTGTCTAAACTGCGACGACCGCCGACGGTTTCGCCATGCTCAGGAAACGTGAAAATCAAATCGATATCGGAGGAGAAATTAAGCTCGCGGCCGCCTAACTTACCCATGCCTAAAATCAGTAGCGGTTGCGGATTCCCTTCTTTGTCCATAGGCGTGCCATATTGAGCGCACATATCTTTATAGAGCCAATCGCGGGCGCAGATCACTAACGCTTCGGCGAGCGCCGACAGATCAAGCAAGGATTCCTCTAAACTGGCATAGTCTAAAAAGTCACGCCAAGCTAAACGCACCATTTGATAGTTACGAAACCGTCGCAGGGTGGTTTTAGCCATCTCCTCAGTGGTCGTGCTAGCCAGTTCTTCATGTAAATCAACATCAAAGTTTTTACGATCAATCAGGCTTAACTCGCCCGCAAACAGCATAGCGATCCACTCGGGATGTCGGCATAGTTGAGCCGTCACATAATCACTGAGTCCCAAAACCGTTTTGAGTTCTTGCTGCTGAGCAGGCGTTAATTGCGCAAGTCCTTCGGACCATGCTTCCTCTAATCGCAGCCAATTGCGTTCAGCGGTTTGATTAATAAGAATAGACAATGACTTATTACTGTCTTTTTGCATGGTCATAATAATCCCTAACAAATTTAGCTATCGACATATTATGTCGTAAATGATATAGATTGACGCCACATCATGTTATGTTCGACGAGACTTGCAGCTACCTGATGTAACACACAAATAAAGGTTTACACTTTTATCTGTGGCATTTAAGGGTACTATAACCTGCGCGGCAGGCATATTGGGCAAGCGGATTATTATTGCCTGCAAGTATTTGAGTTTTATTTCATTACCTTTTGGAGAAAACATGGCAGGAATGCTAACCCGTGTTCTCACATCGATACTTTTTTTAGCCGTTTCGCTATCGCTGACGGGTTGTGGCGATGACAGACCGGATAAAATCGCGAAGTATCAACAACTCACACAGCAACGACTCGCTACGCTCACGACGATGATCGATGACGGCCAGTTGCGTAACGCTAATCTCTTAAAACAATACACGACACTGCTAAAGCAACAGAAACCCGATTTAGCACCCTTACTCGATGAATTAGCAAAGGATTCTGGTACTCAAGGTCCCATGTATACCTCGCTAAAACGTCGTTTAGATGAGTCGAAAGTGGCGAGTAACTTTGCTGATCTCGATCAACAGCTGGCCGAAGCAGAAAATCTTTATCAAGCCGCAGATCCCAGTCTGTTTAACGATATGTTGTCTGATCCCGTCAACGTGGTCGCCGATATGTCCGACGGCAAACTGGCTCGCGTAAATGCGATTAGCCGTGAGGCCGCAACATTAGCCAATGGCGGTGAAGATTTTGGTCCAGGCAGTCAATTAGTTGGTAATCCCTCTTACGGCAACTGGCAAACCGACTCGAGCGGCACTTCGTTTTGGGCTTGGTATGGCATGTATTCGATGTTTTCGAATGTCTTCAATCGCCCAGTTTCCTACGATCGTTGGTCGGGTAACCGAGGTTATAGCTATTACAATGACGTAGGTCGTTATCGCTATACCTCACCCAAACAAGCGGATGCGCAAAATAAGACCTTCGAACAAACGAAAAAACGTTTCGACTCACAAGGCAAGCGCTTTGACAGCCCTTATGCTAAACCGCGAACTGGTGGCACGGCGTTATCCCGTGAAAGTACCAGCGCACCTAAGGCCAGCACGACAAGTGCGAGCAAGAGTTCGAACAGTAAGTTTCGATCTAACTATGCTAAAGACAGCAGTTTCCGCAATTCCAGCAATCGCACGACCCGCAGTGTGCGCCGGGGCAAGTAACTAAGGATTTCCAATGACATTATTTCAGGATTTCGGTATCACACCAGAGCTAGCCATCATTCTGGCTATCGATCTCACCATAGCCGTAATTTTGCTAACGCTAATGCGTTATTTGCAAGGTTGGAGTGTAAAGGTCAATAGCAGTAAGGAGCTGGCAGAGCGGGATAACTTTGCCTTTGGCATAAGTACCGCTGGCGCAGTTGCCGCCCTAGGCATAGTGCTTACTGGCGCTATCACAGGCGCTGCGGCACACTCTTATCTTACCGAAGCGATTGGCATGAGCTGCTATGGTTTATTCGGTTTAGTACTGATTAAACTCGGCCGTTTTCTCCACGATAAAATAGCGCTAAATGAGTTTGATAAAAACGAGCAAATCATCAAAGGTAATGTGTCCGTCGCTATCGTCGATGCCAGCGTTGCTATTGCTACCGCCATTATCATTCGCTCCGTCTTGCTGTGGGCAGAAGATTTAACGGTCGATACCTTCATTGCCATCTTCAGCGCCTTTGCGATTTCTCAGTTGATGTTAGTGCTACTCACGCGCTGGCGTGAAAACCGTTTCGCAAGCCGCAACCAAGACTCGTCTATGCAGCAAGCCTTAGCCCAAGGTCATACAGCGTTAGCGCTACGCCATGCGGGTTATATGATTGCTATGGCACTGAGCTTTAATGCCGCCAGTCACTTTATTATTTATAATCCAACGGCTTATGTGACTAACGTGATCGGTTGGTTAGTGTTCTCAGTCATTATGCTGATCGCACTCTCCTTACTGCTGTTCGTCGTGAAGAAACTGGTATTGGCCCGTATCGATTTAGCCGATGAAGTGGAAAGACAACACAATATCGGTATCGCCGCAGTAGAAATGGCGATCAGTATCGCTATCGCACTTATTCTTACGGCACTGATGGCTTAATCGAATGCAAGAAATTAGCTTAACTCCCTCGGCGGCTAAACCTAGCCGCCTAGGTTGGTTCGACGATGTTCTCTTATTGGGCATTATGGCCGTATTAGCAGGTTGCGGCCTGATCTACGAATATCTTTTATCCCACTATGCGGGCCGCATTTTAGGCGCATTAGAAGCCGCCATTTACACCATGATAGGCTTAATGATTGTCTCCATGGGACTAGGTGCCTTCGCCGCGCGTAAGATCCGTGATGCCTTTACCGGTTTTGTGATCTTAGAACTCACAGTTGCACTCTGTGGCTCACTCGCCATTTTAATCACAGCAGCGGTGATTGGTTTTGGTCAACAACTACCATTGATCATTGCTAACACCTTAGGTTTACCGCCAGATCAACTGCCCGAAGGTGGCATGATAGGCTCGCTGCAAAAACTCAGCGAATACTTACCCTATGTGTGGGGTGTGTTATTGGGCCTGATGATTGGTATGGAAATCCCGCTGATTGCTAGGGTTCGCCAATCCCTTTCCGACGAGCATTTACTGCATAACGCGGGCACCATTTACGGAGCTGATTACATAGGCGCAGGCATAGGTGCCGCAATTTGGGTTGGCTTTATGCTCGCCATCGATATCCAACTCGCCGCCGCCTTAACCGCCAGTTTCAATCTATTGGCAGGTTTTGTGTTTATCTGGCGATTCTGGCCTAAAATCCGCCGCCCTAAACTGCTTTTGAGTGGGCATTTTATCGTGACTGGCGTCTTACTAGTATTAGCAATCCACGGCCCACGCTGGGAGCAAGAATTCAATAATTTGCTCTATAAAGACAAAGTGGTTTACGCCAAGGCGACACGTTTCCAACAGCTGACCTTCACCGAGCGGTTGCGCGGTAACGGTCTGCCGCCCGTTTATGCTTTATACATCAATGGTCGCTTACAATTTTCTAGCATAGACGAGCACATCTACCATACGTTTCTCGTTCATCCTACGCTCGCGGCCAGTGCCCGTCACAACAAGGTGCTGATCATTGGCGGCGGTGATGGACTCGGTCTCAAACAAGTACTGCGCTGGGAGCCTGAACAAGTCACGCTGCTCGATCTCGATGTGGGCCTAGTGCAATTATTTAAATCGCCCGATACAGATATGCCCGATAGTCTCAGTCGCGCTATGTTGGCGCTCAATGGCAACGCACTGAACGATCCCCGTGTCACAGTGATCAACGACGATGCATTTAATGGTGTCGATAAACTGATTGCCACAGGCGTGAAATACGATGCGATTATCGTAGACTTGCCCGATCCGAGCCATCCCGATCTTAATAAGCTGTATTCGGACTATTTCTACCGTAAATTAAAGGAACTTATGAGCAGTGATGGCGCTCTGACTGTACAGTCGACATCGCCTTACCATGCCCCTAAGGCCTTTATTTCGGTAGCAAAAACCTTGGCATTGGCGGGATTTGACGTCAAGCAGTACCATCATAATGTGCCCAGTTTTGGCGAATGGGGCTGGAGTATTGCAACCTTAGGCGGACTCGATGCACAACACAGATTAGCGAAGTTAACTGAATTGCCCATCAAAGATGACTGGCTCACTTTAGGTTTAGTGGATGGCGCCTTTGAGTTTCCAGCCAATTTTTATCAAGATGCCGCCAACATAAAACCCAATGAATTGGGTTCATTGCAGCTGTATCACTACCATTTGCAAGATTGGTCCGAGAATCAAGGACTGGATCTTTTTTAATAGGATGAGATAGTACTTGACATATTATGTCTCGGTGCTATCTTTGAACACAGACATAATATGTCAATAAGGACAAATATGAATATCCATACCATTGCCAATCACCTCAACAGTCTTGGCAACAACAGCCAAACTGGCTTTCAATTTGATTGTTATCCAATCGATGGTGAAGTCGAAGTGTTGCAAGTGAATGTGGTCGGCCGTGAAGAAATCCCGGTATTTGTATCGGTAACGGACAACCAAGTACTTTGCATCAGCTACCTGTGGGGCGAGAACGAAGTAAATCAAGAACGTCGCAGTGAAATGTTTGAAACCATGCTAGAGCTCAACATTCCAATGCCCTTGTCAGCTTTTGCAAAAATTGATGACAAATACGTGGTTTACGGTGCGCTATCACTACAATCTAGCATGCTCGAAATCGAGCAAGAATTAGCAGTTTTATCTGATAACTGTTTAGAAGTTATTGATGAATTGGTCGACTATCTGAAATAAGGAGCCACAAAATGGGCATTCTGAATAAAATTTTAACAGCGTTTCGCGGTGGTGCCACCGAAGTTGGCCAAAGCATCGTTGACGCAAACTCAACCCGTATTTTCGAACAGGAAATCCGTGATGCAGAAAAGCATTTAACCAATGCTAAACGTGAACTGACCGATGTCATGGCAAAAGAAATGCAAGCCAGCCGTGAAATCGACCGTCTGAAACGTTCGATTGCAGAACACGAAGGTTATGCGACTCAAGCATTAGACAAAGGCAATGAAGCATTAGCGATTGAAATTGCTGAAAAGATTGCTCAGTTAGATCAAGAGTTGTCTGAACAACAAAGCGCCAACGACAGCTTTAGCGCCCATGCTGCACGCTTGAAAGACTTAGTGAAGAAAACCGAACGCCAACTGTCTGATTATCAACGTCAGTTGAGCATGGTTAAAACCACTGAAAGCGTGCAAAAAGCGACGGCAACCATTACTGACTCGTTCGCGTCTAGCAACTCTAAGCTGCTGAACGCTAAAGATTCACTAGAACGTATCAAGGCACGTCAGCAACAATTTGACGACCGTTTAAAAGCGGCTGAAACCTTAGCCGATGAAAACAGTGATAAGTCGTTGCAAGCCAAACTAGCCGAAGCGGGTATTGGTGAGCAAAAGTCAAACGCAAATGCAGTGCTAGATCGAATCAAAGCACGTAAAAGCTAAGCAATGATTGACCGAATGCCGAGTCTCAGTGGGATCATCACCCCCTACTGACCTCGGCATTTTTTGTTTCATCCTCATTAAATAAAAATGATCACTATTGCCCGTGAATATCCGCAGCCAATCAATATGAGGCCGCACGCGAGCATAGTCAGCAGGAGTCACTATGGGATTTTTCAATAGTATTTTTGGTAAGAAAGCCCCGCCACAGCGCGAGCTCAATCACCCGTCCCAGCTCAATGTCGGCGACATGATCTCAATTGATGATAGTTTTGCCCTGCCACCACAACTCCGTGGTCAACAATTAAGAGTCGAAGCCGTACATACTTACGAGTCGGAACGTAAACAACACTCCGAGTGGTTACTCAAGGGACATGGTAGCGATACTCTCTTTTTGAGCATTGAAGAAGACGACGAAACCTATCTCGCCTTTTCGATGAAGGTTTCCCGCGCCCAAGTGGAGCAATTATTCAATCTCGAGCAATTCAGCGCCCTGTTCGAGGAACCGGGTCATGCCGAGTTAACTACGCAAGTATTACCGGCCGACTTAGCTGAACAACTTGAACAATGGCTTGGAAAACAATACCACCAAGTGACTTTTGCCGCTTTTGGCTATTTCCATCGTCAGGATTATCGTGGCCAAAAGCCGCCACAGGATGCCAATGGCGCCACAGGTGAGCCCTTTGAGTACTATTTATTACTTGATGACAATGAAAGCTGCGCCGTCGAAGTGGAAGTCTACGAAGGGGGTGATACAGATGTCGTCTTGACCCTATATCGCCCGCTAACGGATATTCGGGAATACTGGCCGGCGAAATAACACAAAAATAAGATAAAGTGCGTGCTCGCACTTTATCAATAATCCCAATACAATCTCACAGATAAGCGCTAGAAACGGTTGATAGCAATAGGTAATACGCCATGAGTAAAACCAAACACCCTCTGCCCGAGCAATGGTTAAAGAACCAACAAGCCGCTAAGGCGACACAGGTTGCCTTCGATCTCGATGAAAAATTTCAATACTCTATTCGTAAAGCCGCGTTAGATGCAGGCGTTAGCCCTTCTGATCAAATTCGCACTATTTTAGGTCTTAGCGTATCGAAACGGCCAACGCGTCCGCGCCTTACCGTGTCACTCAATGCAGATGACTATGTGCAACTGGCAGAGAAATATGGTTTAAGTGCCGATTCACAGCTAGAAATTAAACGCCGCGTACTCGACGATTTAGTCCACTTTGTTGATGAAACCTAAAGCAACGCAGATCTCAAGCGCCAACCCTTCTTACCATTGGCTGGCGCGATTAATCGATATATAGCCCTTTTATTAACTCAGTCAATTTACTCACAGCCTAAAGTCTTTTACTTTAGTAGTGATATTCGCCGCACTTAACAGGGATCATGTTTGGCATGACAGATAAAACCCCATGGTCGCTTCGCACCCTTGGCACTCCTTCTCCATTCGAAATGGCGATGATGCTATTGTCCTTGCTGTCGGTGATCATAGTACTTGTCATGACCTTCGGCCGCCTAGATAGCGAAACCTACCGCTTGCTCTTCTTTGTCGATACCAGTATTTGCATGATTTTTATGATCAACTTCTTTGTTGGGTTGATCCGTGCTCGCGATAAACGCTTTTTCATTAAACACCATTGGATTGATTTTATTGCCAGTATTCCGGCGATTGAAGCCCTACGTATGGCACGGCTTTTTCAAATCCTACGGGTAATACGCCTGATCCGCATGAGTCGCTCACTGCTGCTCCCACTGGTAAAACAACGTAAACAAGCCACCTTAGCCAGTTTACTGGTTGCTATGGTGACGATTCTAACATTAGCTTCCGTCATTATGCTCATCGTCGAAAGCGGCACCGAAGGCGCCAATATCCAGACCGCTGAGCAAGCGATTTGGTGGGCATTAGTCACTATCTCTACCGTCGGCTACGGCGATTATTATCCTGTAAGCACAGCAGGCCACATCATAGGTGGCGTGGTCATTGTCAGCGGTGTGAGTTTTTTTGGGGTGATTTCAGGTTATATGGCATCGGTATTTGTCGCGCCAGATGAATCTGAACGCCAAGAACGCCAAGATGCGCATAAAGCCGAAATCAAATCAGAGCTTGAATTAGCCTTAGCGAGAATGAAAGAGAACCAACAAAAAATAGAACAAAATCAAGCGCAAATGCTGGCTCAAATTGCGGAACTTAAGCAGGCTATCGAAACAAAAAATAGCTGACTTTGTTGCGAAAACGGACTAATGAAAAGGCTCAATCTATTTTAGATTGAGCCTTTTCCGTTTATCAGCGATAAAAAGTAATACTACCAGTAGACCTGCTGTTGCATCGCGTTACGGCGTGTCGATTCCATAGCAAACAACAAACTCTGCTGCTTGTCTTCCAGCCACTCAGCTAAATTGATATCTAACTCCCGACTCGCATCCTGTAAGGCGCGATAACAAGCTAAAGTTTTAATCCCAAGCGCGAGATCTTGCCAAGGTGCACGAAATGCGTCCCGTGATTTCGCCTCATATAAACTGCCGTAGGCATGACCCACAAGAATGCTCGCATCCAACACTGTGGCCACTTGTAGATAATTCGCCGCTGTCATGACGCTATTGAGTGGCATGACCTCAATTATCGCCACCCAAGAAGCTTGCTGAGCACGATCGGCATGCTGGCGTAAACCAGGCTGATGGGTGATGTCCACTTCACCAGCACTGATCTTTAGCAACAGTTCAACAATAGCCAGCTGTAATTGACCATATTCGGTCTGTTGCCATAGGGAGAGTAAGCGTTCCGTCAGATTAATCTCTGTCAGTTGCGCCAGAAGTCGCGCCTTAACTTGGGCATGTTGGCCAAGTTTAGCAAATAAGCCTCTTTGGCTACCAAGCAAAGCGGTCAACGCCTGTGCCTGCTCAATAAAATCGAGCTGCTTTTCAATCAGCATAAATTGGCTAGACAGTGTCACATTCAATAATTCGAACTGATTTAAGGTCATGCGCAGCAAACGAATACAGGCGCGCATCCGCCACCATAGTGCAACACAGGCTTCAGGGTCGCTTTCCTCTGCAATCATGCTCTCTAATAATTGCCAGCGCTCAAGGGCGGTTTCAAGCAGGATTTGGCAGTTTGCACTTAAATCCTGTGAAGAAGAATCGTGTGACTCGGCCAGTGGCAGAAATTCCAATGCTTTTAAATCGAGCGGCTTAGCCTTGCCCGCCAATCGATAGCCCCGCTGCGCTTTACTGGCCTTACCTAAACGCACGGGCACCACGCTCGCCACTTGCATCGCCAGCTTAAGTAGCGCCTCAGTACCGCCACTGAGGAGTTCAAACTCGAGCTCACACAGGGCTTCTTGCTGGCCATTGGCGGTGATTTCACCTATGTCTAACGCCACTTCGACCACGCTGTTATCAATCTGAACATGCCAAGCGCGACGATGAAAATCGGTGTGAAATATACAAGTTAACTGAGCTTGAGTTGCCGCTAAATCGGCATCAACGGGCCAAATGCTGGTAGGAAATAGACTTAAGTCTGGGCTATCGGATTGGATAGTCACATTGTATTCGGGCCGCGAATGAATGCCGCCCACGACTTGTCCTGCGGTTTTTATGGTCTGCTCTCGGTGCGCATCGTAACCGCGCACCCGCAATCCCATGTCCCACTGACGTAATTGCAAGTCAGGGGTGTCGAAGTAACCATTCGCCAAACGACGTTGACCTTGAGGTACGGCATTATCGAGACTATCTAACTTATTTATCAGGGATTCTTGATATATCGGCAGGAAAAACAGTTTTAATTCAATCTCAGCATTCATTGCGTAACCGCTCACTTTGTCATCAAATATTCATCGATGCGTCATCTTTAGTTCATAATGTCACAAATGTGTCATAAAAATCCCGTAGGATTTGGTTTTGCAGTTGGTATATAACCCGTTAGAATAAACCTGTCGTTTTTTCTGAAAAAACACAGTTTCAATACGCGGACGCATAGGTTAACATGCGCCCGCTTTTTCCAATAATGGAACAATCTAAATAGGTAAACGGCAATGCCAGTAAACTCTATTTTGGGCGTGTTTGCAAAATCGCCAATTAAGCCTCTTCAAGAGCACATGGACAAAGTACACGATTGCGCATCGTTACTCGTCCCCTTTTTCGAAGCCACTATCACAGGTAACTGGGACAGTGCAGTTCAATTACGTAAGCAAATTAGTTTAGCCGAGAAGCAAGCAGATTCACTGAAGCGTGAAATCCGTCTGACTCTGCCAAGCGGTTTATTTATGCCAGTAGAACGTACAGATTTATTGGAACTTTTAACTCAACAAGACAAGATAGCCAACAAAGCCAAAGATATTTCCGGTCGTGTTATCGGCCGTCAGCTGTTAATCCCTCAGGTCATGCAAGTCCCATTTATTGCTTATCTACAACGCTGTATCGATGCGGTAGCACTAGCAAAACAAGTCATTAATGAACTCGAAGATCTGTTAGAAACAGGTTTCCGTGGCCGTGAAGTCGACTTAGTGGCAAAAATGATCAACGAACTCGATATCATCGAAGAAGATACTGACGATCTACAAATTCAGTTACGCCGTCAGTTATTCGCTATGGAATCTGAATTGAATCCTGTCGATGTGATGTTCCTCTACAAAACGATTGAATGGGTCGGTGGTCTTGCAGATCTTGCCGAACGCGTCGGTTCGCGTCTTGAGCTTATGCTGGCTCGCGTTTAACAAATTAAGGTTATCAAGGTATCAATATGGTTGATGCAGGTATTGAGGTGGCTAACGTCTTAGTCACCAATGGCCCGTGGCTTATTGCCATTGCGGCTGCATTTGGTTTTCTCATGGCATGGGGTATTGGGGCGAATGACGTCGCCAATGCGATGGGAACCTCTGTAGGTTCAAACGCAATTACAATTAAACAAGCGATTATTATCGCAATGATCTTTGAGTTTTCCGGTGCATTTTTAGCTGGGGGCGAAGTTACCAATACAATTCGTAGCGGTATTATTGATTCTAGCTATTTCACTGCAACTCCTGAATTGCTGGTTTACGGCATGATAGGATCATTGTTGGCAGCAGGTATTTGGCTTGTCGTCGCATCGGCTCTTGGCTGGCCAGTATCAACGACTCACTCCATCGTCGGTGCCATTATTGGCTTCGCCGCCGTGGGTGTTGGTGCAGATTCAGTCTCATGGGATAAAGTAGGCGGGATTGTAGGCTCTTGGATCGTAACCCCCGCTATTTCGGGCTTTATGGCATTCATCCTCTTCCAAAGCACTCAAAAACTCATTTTCAACACTGACGATCCATTGAGTAATGCTAAGCGTTTCGTACCTTTCTATATGGCATTTGCTGGTTTCATCATGTCATTAATGACGATTATGAAAGGCTTATCCCATGTTGGTCTGCATTTCTCAGTTACCGAGTCTTACCTACTCGCAGGTGCTATTGCTGCTGTAGTTGGTATCTTAGGTAAAATCGCCATTTCACGCTTACAAATGAGTGATAAAGCAGATCGTCAAACCCAGTTCAAAAACGTTGAAAAAGTGTTTGCGATCCTGATGGTTTTGACTGCTTGTTGTATGGCTTTTGCCCATGGTTCAAACGATGTAGCAAATGCGATTGGTCCATTAGCGGCGGTTGTTTCTGTCGTCAATAGCGGTGGTGAGATTGCAGCGAAATCACCTCTAGTCTGGTGGATTTTACCTTTGGGTGCCGTAGGTATTGTGATGGGTCTGGCGATTTTTGGTCAGCGCGTTATGCAAACTATCGGAAAAAACATCACTCACTTGACGCCAAGTCGTGGTTTTGCGGCAGAATTAGCCGCGGCAACGACTGTAGTTATTGCTTCTAGCACTGGTTTACCTATTTCTACCACACAAACCTTAGTGGGTGCGGTATTAGGTGTAGGTATGGCCCGTGGTATCGCAGCGATTAACATTGGTGTGGTACGTAATATAGTCGTATCTTGGGTTGTGACCTTACCAGCAGGTGCTGGCCTATCAATCATCTTCTTCTATATGATTAAAGGTATTTTTAATTAAGAAGTCTCGCTAAATGTGTTGCTGACATTAAGCAGTATTAGCGCCTAGGACTAGAAGGTCGTAGGAAAGATTGAATTAAATTGGAATGGTCATAGCATGGATGCCGTAAAGTTGAGGGAAGTCTATGACTTCCCTCTTGCATTACAGGCCTCAAATCCCTAGCATGTGCAGACTATTTCGTTGATGAGAATACAAAAGTGTTTAGACTCCTGACTCTGGTAGGAATGATCTTGCTGTCTTCCAACCTGCTGGCCGAAGGCCAATCCCGCTACATCTCGGATAACGTGTTTCTGTATCTTTTAGGTGGCCCTGGTACTGAGTTTCGAATTGTTGGATCAATTGAAGCGGGTCAACCTGTGACACTGCTCAACGAAACTCAAGGTGATTACTCCAAAATAATCGACCATAAAGGCCGTGAAGGTTGGGTACAAACCAACTTGATCAGTTCGACTCAAAGTTTCCGTGAGCAAGTCCCTGCGTTAACAACTGAACTCGCACAGGCCAAAGCTAAGTTAGCAGAAGTATCAAGTTCAACAGATAATCATGCCGGCGAACTGCTCGAATTAAAGGCTAAACTAAGCGAGTTAGAAACCAATCTAGCTAAAACGACTCAAGAACGTGATCAACTGAAAAATGCGGTAGATCGCACCGCTCAAGACGAACGTTTTGAACTTTGGCGCCAAGGTGGATTAATCGCAGGCATGGGCTTAATCCTAGGCATTATTTTAGTGTATTTACCTAGACCACAACGTCGCAATAAAAAACGTTGGATGTGAGTCTGGCACACAAAAAGTCTTAATTTACCTTCCAAAAGCCAGTGTTTTCAAACACTGGCTTTTTTGTCAATCAAGCGTTACATCGACTTATTAACAAGCTAATCAAACAAGCTTCACAATCTTTCAAGCTATAGTGTTGTCCGTCACATTTTGGTTGTATAATCTGCGCGCGCAAACCTTCATATTGTATACAAAATATCAAATGCGTTTGGCGCCTCCCAATTTGTTTCAACAATAGCGCCCCAATAACGGCCAAGATGGAAGCGATAACTATGTTCAAAGCGAGTGAAGTGCTGGCAGGCCGCTACGATTCTGCCAATCTCGACGAACTGTTCAAAGCAGTCAGCGACAACTACATTGTCGATGAAGAACAATACTTGTCAGAGCTGATCAAACTAGTTCCCTCAAGTGATGAAGCCATAGAGCGCGTCACTCGTCGTGCCCACGAACTGGTCAATAAGGTTCGTCAATTCGATAAAAAAGGTTTGATGGTCGGCATAGATGCCTTCCTGCAACAGTACAGCTTAGAAACACAGGAAGGCATTATCCTGATGTGTTTAGCCGAAGCTTTACTACGAATTCCCGATGCGGCCACTGCCGATGCGCTGATTGAAGATAAGCTTTCAGGCGCTAAGTGGGATGAGCACATGAGCAAGAGTGACTCAGTGCTAGTTAACGCATCGACCTGGGGCTTAATGCTCACAGGTAAAATCGTTAAACTCGATAAAAAACTCGATGGCACCCCAAGCAACTTGCTGAGCCGCTTAGTGAATCGCCTCGGTGAACCTGTGATCCGTCAAGCCATGATGGCAGCGATGAAGATCATGGGTAAGCAGTTCGTACTGGGCCGCAACATGAAAGAAGCCCTAAAAAACAGCGAAGACAAACGTAAGT
Source organism: Shewanella sp. SM87 (assembly GCF_025653705.1). NCBI lineage: Bacteria > Pseudomonadati > Pseudomonadota > Gammaproteobacteria > Alteromonadales > Shewanellaceae > Shewanella > Shewanella sp. SM87. Next base: position 13,262 of record NZ_JAKKSC010000014.1, on the reverse strand, counting down.
TAGGTTATACCCATTCATACGACATGCTGGGCGAAGCGGCGTTAACTCGCAAAGATGCCGAGAAATACTATACCGATTATGCCAATGCGATCACTGAGCTCGGTGCTCAAAGCTATAACGAAAATGAATCACCGCGCCCAACAATCTCCATCAAGCTATCGGCATTGCACCCACGTTACGAAGTGGCCAATGAAGACCGCGTCTTGACTGAACTGTACGACACAGTGATTCGTCTGATTAAACTGGCACGTGGCTTAAATATCGGTATATCTATCGATGCTGAAGAAGTCGATCGCCTCGAGTTATCACTAAAACTGTTCCAAAAACTGTTTAATGCTGAAGCAACTAAAGGCTGGGGATTACTCGGCATAGTCGTACAAGCCTACTCTAAGCGTGCCCTGCCCGTACTGGTTTGGTTAACGCGTCTAGCGAAAGATCAAGGGGATGAAATCCCAGTGCGTCTGGTAAAAGGTGCCTATTGGGATAGCGAACTTAAGTGGGCGCAACAAGCTGGCGAAGCCGCTTATCCACTCTACACTCGCAAAGCCGGTACTGACGTTTCTTACCTCGCCTGCGCCCGTTACTTGTTATCGGATGCGACTCGCGGTGCTATCTACCCACAATTTGCTAGCCACAATGCGCAAACCGTGGCGGCAATTTCCGATATGGCGGGCGATCGTAACCATGAGTTCCAACGCTTACACGGCATGGGACAAGAACTGTACGACACTATTCTGGCTGAAGCCGGTGCTAAAGCGGTACGTATTTATGCGCCTATCGGTGCCCATAAAGATCTACTGCCCTACTTAGTTCGTCGCCTGCTGGAAAATGGCGCGAATACTTCATTCGTCCACAAACTGGTCGATCCTAAAACCCCCATCGAGTCATTAGTGGTACATCCGCTAACAACACTGACGGGTTACAAAACCCTGGCTAACAACAGAATAGTTTTACCTGCCGATATTTTCGGTAGCGATCGCAAAAATTCCAAGGGACTCAATATGAACATCATTTCCGAATCTGAGCCATTTTTCGCGGCACTAGAACAGTTTAAAAATACCCAATGGCAAGCGGGCCCTCTGGTTAACGGTAAAACCTTAACTGGCGAACATAAAACGGTTGTTAGCCCATACGACACTACCCAAACCGTAGGTCAAGTCGCCTTCGCCGACAAAGCTGCAATCGAAGCCGCCGTCGCGTCTGCTGAAGCAGCATTTGCCTCTTGGGCACGCACACCAGTGGAAACCCGTGCATCTGCACTGCAAAAATTGGCCGATTTATTAGAAGAAAACCGCGAAGAATTGATCGCCCTATGCACCCGTGAAGCGGGCAAGAGCATTCAAGACGGTATCGACGAAGTACGTGAAGCTGTTGATTTCTGTCGTTACTACGCAGTACAAGCCAAGAAGATGATGGCAAAACCTGAACTGCTTCCAGGCCCAACGGGTGAACTGAACGAACTGTTCCTTCAAGGCCGCGGCGTATTCGTGTGTATCAGCCCATGGAACTTCCCATTGGCCATCTTCCTCGGTCAAGTGTCTGCGGCATTAGCGGCGGGTAATACAGTCATCGCAAAACCCGCGGAGCAAACCTCGATTATTGGTTACCGTGCGGTGCAACTCGCTCATCAAGCGGGTATTCCTGTCGAGGTGCTGCAATTCTTACCAGGTACTGGTGCAACTGTCGGTAGCGCAATTACGGCCGATGAACGTATCGGTGGCGTGTGTTTTACCGGTTCAACTGGCACTGCAAAACTGATTAACCGCACACTCGCCAACCGCGAAGGCGCGATTATTCCATTAATCGCCGAAACGGGCGGTCAGAATGCCATGGTAGTGGACTCAACCTCTCAACCCGAGCAAGTGGTTAACGATGTGGTTTCATCATCATTCACCAGCGCGGGCCAACGCTGCTCGGCGCTGCGTGTACTCTTCCTACAGGAAGACATCGCAGATCGCGTGATCGAAGTCCTGCAAGGCGCGATGGATGAGTTAGTGATTGGCAACCCAAGCTCAGTGAAAACTGACGTAGGCCCAGTGATTGACGCCACCGCCAAAGCCAACTTAGATGCGCACATCGACCATATCAAGCAAGTCGGTAAGCTTATCAAGCAAATGCCGCTGCCTGCTGGCACTGAAAACGGTCACTTTGTTTCGCCAACGGCGGTTGAAATCGATTCGATTAAAGTGCTTGAGAAAGAACACTTTGGCCCAATCCTGCACATTATTCGCTACAAGGCAGCAGAGCTAAGCCAAGTGATCAACGAGATCAACAGCACAGGCTTTGGCTTAACCTTAGGTATCCACAGCCGTAACGAAGGCCATGCCTTGGAAGTTGCCGACAAAGTGAACGTGGGTAACGTCTACATTAACCGTAACCAAATCGGTGCTGTGGTGGGCGTACAGCCTTTCGGCGGTCAAGGTCTGTCAGGCACAGGTCCTAAAGCCGGTGGCCCACACTACTTAACCCGTTTTGTGACTGAAAAGACTCGCACCAACAACATCACAGCTATTGGTGGTAATGCGACCCTACTGTCACTCGGTGATAGCGAAGAATAAGTACACTGAACTTGCTTTAGAATATCGCGATGCATCTTTAGCCATCGCGATAACAATAAAAAAGCCAGACTGAGTCTGGCTTTTTTATTAGAGTCTAAAACGGTACTTATCTATGACGTAACAACTTAATTAAAATCCCAGTCATTACATATCCGTCATTAATACGGGTTGACCAAAACCTTTAAGTTCAGCATGGGAGGACTCAAAATACTGCTGCCAAAACTGTTTCAACGGCAACATTACTTGACCGCCTCTAAATCCTTTTGATGTAGCAGGAACCCAACCCGCACCTAATACGTAAATATCTGCCTGCTTAAAATCACTCAGCATGTTCGCTTTTTGTATTTTTAGCATTTCTTGCTCAGGTTCGATAACTTTTAAGGTGTTTTTACTGTAAAAGCTGGTCACATCTGAATTTTCAACCATATCGGACACAAGTAACAATACTCGGCGTCCTTCGGTATCGGCAGCCACTTGCGGCGCAATAACCTGAGATAAATTACTGAGGATTTCAGTTTTAGGCAAATCCACATCATTAGGTTTAAAAGCATGTTTTATATGGGCATCAATTTTACTTCTAACGAACTGAGCCTGCTTATTCATGCAATTATCAAAAGCCATTAGATTTTTCTTCGATACGTCATCCCTGTCAGCAATATCAGTATCCAGCCTGCCACTAAACAAAACATCGGTATAAAAATCTTTTACATAAGCACTAAAGCTAATGATAGTGATTTTATCCCCAGCTTGTAGGAAGAGATGCACTTTCTCATGAACTAACTGTTTAATATTTATGTCCGGAGAAAAAGTACCATCGATCGCCACAAACAAATGTCGGCCAGAAACTGTCTTTGCTGTTAGTGGATCAATTTTGGCAAACTCGTAGCAACTTTTAATATCATTTCTCTCAGCGGCCATCGCAGGCAAACACATAGAAATAGCTAAAGTGCCAAACAAGCCAGTAACCACCAACTTAGCAAGCTTTGTCATTCCTGTCATGAACTTAACTCTCCAAGTATCTCTTTGCGTAAACGATCGCGCATCTGTTCTTCCGTTTCAACAACCTTTTTTTGCTGAGTTATTTCAGCAAGCAGCTCTTGTCGAATACGTTGTTCAGCTTGTTCTGGCGTTTCGGCCTCTGCAGCTTTTTTAGCATTCGCTTCAGCAACAAGCTCGGCTTTCAATCTTGCTTCCATCGCCTCTGGTGCTTCGGAAGTTTCTACCTCAACAATATGAGACGTTGCCACCACAGCGGCACTTTTCATCGCCTGATGGCTGGCTAATGTTTGATGCTCACGTAAACGTACCGATTGATCATATCGATTTTCGGCATTACCTAAATCTTCCATATACGTCAGGAATGAACGCTCACCACAGGCCTCTAACACCTCTAGCACCTTAGGATCTTGGCAATTAGTTTCGGCTTTTTGATTCATTCTTTGCTGCAAGTTAGTTAGGCGCTTCTGGGCTACACGCGCAACTTGCTGCTTTAAACGAGAATAATGCGTCTTAAACTCACGCTCACTTTTAAAGTTGCCAATTTCTTTACGCGCATCTTTAGAATGTTTGCCAGCAAATCCGGTTTTAAAACCAATTAAAATACCGAAAATCTGTAATAGGATGAATAAGAAAGCAAGAAAAATAAAAGTTCCCCAACCGCCTTTCTGTTCACGATCCCACACGTCATCCTTTGCTTTATCACCTGCACTTTTAGACTCATCCAGTAAGAGTGCTGGAGGTGCTTCAGCATAGGGGTCTTGTTCTTGATACAATCCACTCGTTTGCTGAATATTGACTTCATCAATGTGCATTTTTTCAAGCACTTGACCACGCACATAGGTTGCCAATACTGCAATAACTAGGATCGCAATAGCAGTAACCGTGGTGATGAAATAACGGGGCTTAACCTCTGCGTTAGTAGAGATCCGATTAATGAGTTGCTTATATTGAGGCTCATTATCATCCTCAAAGGTTTTATCTAAATTAATGCGAGTATTAGGTGCCAGTTCTGGCGTCGATTTGTCGCGGTTTTTAGCATTCTTCCACCAGACCTTGGCCTTTTTAATGAGCGAGTTAGCATGCAGCTCATGTCCAGTAAAGTGAGTTAAACCTACCAGTAAAACCGAGATTATGAAGGCGATACCCACAGCACCTTGCTGCTGTAGTTTTTCCGATGCTCCGGGAATCGTGAAACCTGAAAGAACGTAACTAAATCCCATTGCTTCAACAAACACTAAAGCGGCAATCAATATCCACCCCAAAATATGTAAGTTGTTACGACCATTTTCTGTCACTTTACCTAAATAGTCTTGGCTTTTACTGAAAAGCTCCTCGTCCTTATTCACTTTCTCATAATGAGCGGCAAAATCAGTACACAGTGCGACTTCAGTATTCAACCAATCCTTATCGTAAATCTTAACTTGGGTTTCATAATCTTTCGCTAAGCGACTCTCCTTACCGATTACCGGAAAGGCATACCATGTATTAAGCCACCAGAAACTGACCTTATCCCACCAAACCGTAATAATGACCACTAATACCATCAACGAAAGTAACAGCGACACTAACGTGCGATACTCATTAAATAACATAGACACAAAATCCATTTACCGCTCCTAAGCACATTGCTTATAACAATTTGGGTTCAAAATCGGCTTCATAAACCGTTTTATTCTTCTCGTAGTACAACTTGCCAGCAATCGCGGTCGCTGAACGATCGATTGGCATCACCACATCTATACAGCGCACAGGAGAGTCTTTTTCCGTTGTAAAAACACGATATAACAAGCCTTTATCACCATAATAAGTCTCTACATGGCTCGTAAGCTGATAATTTGGATCATCTTTACTTGAACCTTTGTAATTCTTCCAAATATTCACTTTAGGCGCAGAAACAGCAGTGCCACTGTCCTTAATCACAGCAACAGGGGTCAAACCAATATAATGGCCATTCACTTTATAACCCCAAGCAGTACCATTCATACCCGGTAAATAATCTGCTGTGTTGTAATCCTTACGATTATAGCTCTCACCTGTGGCTAAACTCTTCACGTCCCCCGTGACTCTCGGTCCCTCAACGGCGCAATTTAGGCTAGAGACTTCAGATGCATACGCCTTGCTAAATAATGCAAAACCGCTCTCTTTTTTAGCACCCACTAACTGGGTAAAGTTTGTCGATGGGTCGAGCATTTTCTTACCACCAAAATCTACCAAGGCTTTTTGCAGTTTCACTGGCTCAAGTAACTTGACGATTTCCGACTCCGTCATTTGTATTTGAGCTGGTTCAAGGCGAGAAGTGCTCGGTTTAGTTGGCTGAGTTGTAGGCTGCTTTTCCACTTGATTAGTAGGCTTGGCTGCTGCCACTTTATCCTGCGATCGGCGGGATAAATAACTCAAATTTGCCTTCTGTTTGTATGAATAAGCCAGTAATTGATCCGGTTTACCGTCAATTTCAATAATTTCTACTCGACGATTTTTTGCTTTGCCAGCGTCATCACTATTAGCTGCAACAGGCTGTGACTCCCCTGCACCTTGGAAGAATAATCGCTCAGTCGGAATGCCAGCTTGATTAAAGAGGGTTGCCACATAACGCGCTCTCGCTTCGCTAAGCTCTTGATTTAACGATTCAGCACCACTGGCATCTGTATGACCTGTAATCAAAATGTTTTGTTTAGAGTCTTTATAGATAGCGGCGAGTTTTTGAAATTTTTGTTTAGCTTGTGGCGTCGCCTCTGAAGCTCCAGAAGCAAACATCACTTCACTATTACTCGAAACTGTCGCAGCCATACCCACAACTTGATAATTAGCGTACTTTTCTGAATCTTCCTTCGACATGGTTTGTTCGGTTGAACTGATCAGTAAGCTACTTTGTTGTTCATCTGATGCTTTTGAAGCGCTGATTGAAGTAAATTGAATATCAAGATTTTCTGTTTTCGCTAACTGTTCTAATGCTTCGCGTTTTTGCTGAAAATCATAACCAACGGTACAACCAATCGCAGCACCAGCGGCACCGCCATAAAGCATACCTTCATTGCCACCTAAATAATTCCCAATCAGTACACCTAAACCAGTACCAATAGCACAACCAATAACAGTTTCTTTATTATCTTCAACAGATTGAGTGATGGCACAACTGCTAAGCGCTAATACGCCAGCAACTGCGAGCGATATGGATTTCAAATTTGACTTCATAGTCATCCCTAACTTTTTAAAAATTCAAAATTGAATTTTAGATGCAATAAATTAAGTTAAGGATTAGAAGGAATTAGCCCTAAAAAGTCAATCTAAAGTTGATACTGATGTAACCAAAATATTAATTAAGGCTGAAATTTGTGAGCAACTTTATATCGAAGATATTTAAGCGACTGACACAGGAGTTGTCATAAAACAGTTTTATCCTAATGTGAAATCACAATCACTATGCAAAAAAATCATTACTGGGAATCGTTTCTCAGTTGCACCAAATCTTTCATAGACCTCATAATCTGCACATGACTAATCTCTCTCTTTCTCCCCATATTACATTTTACTAAGGTGGCTATGACATTTTCGTTGTTAGATATTTCTGCATTGGTGTGGTTTATCGTTTCTTGGGCTGGCTACACCGCCTTTGCCCGTAGCAAGGCGAGAGATACAGACTGTATTGCCCGTGGTCTGCATAAGCATAGAATTTACTGGATGCTTGAGGTGATGACCCGCGGTGTGCGCGTGGGTGATGCGGCACTACTGGCCAACTTAGAACGCAATATTGCCTTTTTTGCCTCGACCACGCTGTTTGTGCTTGCGGGTGTACTGACCTTATTTGCGCAAGTTGAACGACTAGAAAGTGTTATTGCGACGATTCCCTTCGCTACGCCACCGAATCATGCGCTGGTGCAAGTCAAGTTAGCTCTGCTAGTCGGCATTTTTGTGATGGCCTTCTTCCAGTTTACTTGGTCAATGCGTCAATACGGCTTTGTGAACGTGATGATAGGCGCGGGTCCTCTGGACACCGATGGCTCAAATGACAATCTCAAAGCCTATGCAAGACAAATGGCGACAGTGCAAGATCAAGCGGCACACTCCTATAACTATGGTTTACGCGCCTATTACTTTTCAATGGCGGTATTGTGCTGGTTTGTACACCCGATACTCTTTATCTCGGCCAGCTTATTTGTGGTAGCAACCTTATATCGCCGCGAGTTCAAGTCCCGTGCCGTTCTGGCGATCACGGCAGCGAAAGGCCATCTCCAAATAGAGAGCCAAGTGCGAGAAACCGCCCGCAACCATAAAATAGAATCATAGCCTTGGCGGTTTAGGCCGCTGGCGTCATCTTGATTGGAATTATTGTTCTATACTCTTTGGGTCATGTTTCTATTGAATTACTGGGAGAGTGCCATGAGCGATAACTTATTAACCTTAGATGAAGTGTGCAAAATGCTAGATAAAACACCAGCGACCATCAAACGCTTCGCTCGGGAGAATTTACTCTCAAGTGTTCAAGATGGTGACGAATTAAAATTCCCTGAAGCGGAAGTTAAACGCTACCTCGCCTTTTCACAACGCTTAGGCTAAAACGCATCAAGTAACTCACGGCAAATAAAACTGAGTCATCAGTATTTAAGCCGTTTGAATTTGTAAAGGTGGCTTGAATTGAAATGTGATACTCGAATTTAAGTATGCTGCTTAAGTTTAAGTCGTCGATAGCAAGTTAAAACAGGCAGTGAATGCGATATGGACAGTGACGCTCAAAGGGATTTGAACTGAGCTATAGCGGTTTGTTTCGAAGGATTGGTTAGCCGAATTTAGCGGTGCAAGCCATTAAACTTAAGCTATGGAACTTTAAGCTATTAAACCTCAAGCTGTTAATCCAAAAAATTCAATCCATTACTTATTATTTAAAGCCTGCTGCAACTGCCGATAGGATAACCACTCCCGCTGCGTTTCACTTAAACCCAAATCGGCGGCGAGTTGTTGCAATTGCACTTCATATTTAGGCAATAGGGTTTCATCATTGGTCATAATCGCGAGTTCAGCAAAATCCCCTAAACCTTCGATATGATCGATTGTTAGATGAAATTCACCCAGAAAATAGATACTGCGGCGCTTTTTAATTTCCAGTACACACTCATAACCTAAGGTATGCAGCATACTTTTTGCTTTTGTTGCTTCAGTGATATTCACGGCTTCACAGCGGTCTTTTTCTGGCCCTTTCACTATCCACAGCATTATCCCCGATGGCTGCATCTCACGGATACACAAGCTCTTGTGCTCACCTTTAAGTGACTGTGATGGCAGATCAAAGTAACAGTCATGCTCAAGGTTATCTTCGAGCATGACCTCGGGATTTCTCATTTGTAAGGCAGCGAAAAAATCGTGGCGATCCAATAAGCGATATTTAAGCTCGACCTCAAACTTACCATTAAAATGAGCATTAATTTGTGGGGCTAATGCTTCTGGCATCGCAGGGTTCATAGATTCATATCCGCTTTTAATGGGTAAAATATATCGCTATTTATAATATTAAGCGCCAACGCCTTAATTCCAAAAGATTAAATCCAAAACCTTAAGCAAGTCTGTGGTACAAGGCCTGATACTCTACACTGTCTTCAATTAAGCTCTGGTGAGTACCAGACGCAATAATCCTCCCCTGACCGAGTAAATGAATTTGATCCATCTTCGCCATAGCCGTTAAACGATGGCTAATCATCAGCAAGGTTTTATCCTGAGCAAACTCAAATAGTAAACTTAAAATCTCTCGCTCGGTGCGTTTATCTAGCCCTTCTGTTGGCTCATCAAGCAATAGCAGCGGCGCATCACGCAGCAGTGCTCTTGCTACACCAATACGGCGCTGCTCGCCACCCGAAAGCTGACGTCCACCTTCACCAATCCACATATCCAGCGGCTTATCACCGGTGAGTAAAGCGCCAAGTCCAACCCGCTGTAACACATCAATCAAGCGTCCGTCGTGGGCCGTGCGTTTCTCACCTTCGATAACAGGTAGCGCTAATACTAAATTTTCCCGCAAGGTGCCCGCAAACAAATAGATGCGTTGGCTAATCACAGTTATCGCATCCCTAAGGCCGCGCTCGCTGTAATCTGAAAGAGGAAGACCATCGAGCTTGATGTGCCCTTGCTGCGCTTGCCATTCGCGGGTAATCAGCGCCAGTAAACTCGACTTACCGCAACCCGTTGGCCCAAGTAACGCGACTTTTTGCCCCGCTTTTATCTCAAGGGACAAGCCTTGCAGCACGTGTTGATCATCTCGATAACCAAAGTGGATATCTTCAATCTGTAAGGCGCCAGATTTTGCCCTCAGGCCAGTATCGGCAACAAATTGAATATCGGCCTCTTGTTCGGTGATTTCATTAATCCGTGTCGCCGCCAATACGCAGCCTGACAAATGCTGAAACGCGCCCGCAATCGGCATCATCATCTCAACGCAGGCCATAGTGGCAAACACCATAAGCGCAAACATGGGGCCCGGCGGCACCGCATCACCCACGCCTTGAGCGGCTAAATACAGCATCATGATCAAGGCTGAACCAGTGGAGAGGATCAACATGGCTTGGCTGAGCGCAGTGATATTGGCCATCGCACTTTGGCTGCGAAACAGCTCTGTCTGCGCATCATTCAGTTTTTGCCTGAATCTGTCGTTGGCGCCAAATAGGCTGAGTTCGGCTTGGCCTTGCAGCATATCTAACAACTGCACCCGATAATGACGCTTGGTTTCGAGCATAGTCCGGCTCGGCGCGTGTCCAAGGCGATAAAATAGCAGTGGCATCACCAGCCAAATGGCGACTAAAAACAGGCAAAGACTGAGGGCAAGTTTGGCATCGAACCAAGCGAGAAATAGATACAAGAGCCCAGTCATCAGCAGTGATGCAGCCATAGGCGTGAGCAGTCGCAGATATAGATGATCTAGGGTATCGATATCGGCAACTAAGCGATTAAGCATGTCGCCACGGCGTAGCCCCTGCAGATTTTTAGCACTGAGCGGCAAGAGTTTACGCCACGCCCAAACGCGAAGCTCTGTCAGCAGCTTAAAGGTCGCCTCATGGGTCGCTAAACGCTCGCCATAACGACTGGCAGTACGGGCAATTGATAAGAAACGTACCCCGCCAGCGGGAGTGAAAAAGTTAAAGGACTGCGCCGTGATTATCGTCAAACCCGCGACCGCAGTAGCAGAAAGAAACCAGCCCGAAAGTGACAGTAAACCTATGCCAGCCATCAAGGTAATAATGGTCAGCAGCAAGCCCACGGACATCATCAGCCATTGGCGCGAGAACAATCGAATAAAGGGGATTAGCACTTTCATTGGGCCTCTCCTTTAGTTGGCTCGGCGGCAATATCGACCGGAGTGTCACTATCAAGCTGCGTATCACTGCCACTGACCGATAACGGTACAAGTTCAATATCCGCCACGGACTCAATATTCTCACGCAGCAAGGTTTGGAATAAGCCGTGCGTGTTAGACAAAGTGGTAAAGTCGCCCCGCTGTACTATCAAGCCTTTATCGAGCACAAGAATAGTATCCATTTGATCTAAATGATCTAATCTATGGGTCACCATAATGTACATTTTACCCGTCATGGCCCGATTCAGCGCAGAACTCACCGCCTGTTCACTCTGGCTATCTAAACTGGCTGTGGGTTCATCAAGGACAAACAAACTCGCTTGCTGCCCAAGCACCCTTGCTAAAGCAATACGTTGAGCTTGGCCAACGGATAAACCGGAGGATTGTTCACCGACTGGGGCATCTAAACCCAATGGCTGCGCCTTAACGAAGTCGCTGATATTGGCCTCTGCCAGTAAGTGCCACAGCGTATCGTCGGGCAGAGTGGGGTCGGCTAAGGCCACGTTATCCCGCACAGTGCCGTGAAATAACTGCGGTTCCTGTCCAAGCCAAGCTAAGTGCTGTCGCCAATGGGCTAAGTCTAATGCGGATAACTCATGGCCATTAATCAACAAATGGCCCTTGTAGGGTAAAAATCCCAATAAGGCATTGAGTAAACTGGTTTTACCCGCTCCACTCGGGCCAACTAAGGCTAAGCGTTCACCCTCTTTTAACTCAAAACTCAGCGGGCCAAGTAAACGCGTGCCATCGACACTGAACACCTCAAGATTGTCGGCACTCAGCGTCTCTATGCTATTGATACGGACGTGGCCGGCAAATTCAGGTTCCGGATGTTCGAGCAAGGTAATCAAAGCTTCTGCCGCGCCTATAGCCTGCGCCTTAGCATGGTAATGAGTCCCCATGTCGCGCAGCGGTTGATAAAACTCAGGAGCTAAAATCAGAATAAATAGCCCAGTAAATAAGCTGAAAGGAATACCGCCCATGTCAGGATCTGTACTTGAACTAATATTGGCATGGGCGCCATAATAGCCAAAATCTAAGTGACCTAAGTAACTGAAACCAAAGTAAACCGCCAATACTGCAATCGATACCGCGGCAAAAAACTCTAAGACTGCCGAGCTTAAAAATGCCATGCGTAGCACCGACATAGTGCGGCTACGAAACTCTTCTGAAGCACTCGCGATCACCTTAAGCTCGGCATCACCACGGTGAAAAAGTTTCAACGTGCTTAAGCCTTTTAATCTATCCATAAAATGGCCGCTCAATCTTGCAAGCGCACTGAAGTTTTTGCGGTTAGCATCGGCAGCGCCCATGCCAACTAAGATCATAAACATAGGGATTAATGGCGCTGTGAGTAACAGGATTAAGCCTGCCGCCCAGTTAATCGGGAATACCGCCGCTAAAATGAGTACGGGAATAAAACCAGCAAGGCTGATTTGCGGAAGGTATCTGGCATAAAAATCTTGTAAATCTTCGACTTGCTCTAAGACTATGCTTGCCCAACTCCCTGCGGGTTTACCTTTAATAAATGCCGGACCTAGCTTAGTCAACTTGTCCATCACTGCCGCGCGAATATGGCCACGTAGACGCTTACCCGCCTCAAAACTGGCGCGTTCACGCCCATAAGCCAGCAAAGCACGCAGTAACATCAAGGCAATTAGCGCAATAAAATGAGGTGTATAGGTATCAATATTCACGCTGGAACTGATCGTTTGGGCATTGTCAGTTAGCGGTATAACTTGCCCTATGATCACGCCATCCAGAATCGTCGCGATAATATAAGCCTGCGCCACCATAGCGACGGCGCTTATCATCCCAAGCCATAACAACAATTTAAGGAACAGGCCACAGGCTTTTTTCTGGGCTTTAAGCCAAACGAGAAGGGATTTTTCTAACGACTTATCCATGGTGCTCCAACAAGAAAACAATTAAGCGACTCGTAGCGGGGATCGACTATCGATAATAATTCAGTTTAAGGGGCTTGCAACAGCTAAAAAGTTCCGATAGGGACGCAGTATCGCAGGCATCTACAACAGATGAAACCCTATCACAGACTTTTGCTAGCGGACTCACAAAAACGAGCTAAAGATAAATAAATCTAGGAGTTAACGGAACTTTACCTAGGGTCTGTTGATCTTTGCTGTACAAATGTTGTTCAGCAATATATCGGCAGCCACATTAACATAAACGCCAGTGACACCATACTGGCGTAATTTCTTGCTAGCTTGTCATATCTTGTTGATATTGCTCGATAGTGCTTAATTCTTCCAAAAGCATTCTCCACTAAATGTCGATACCGATATAAGCACCAATCGACTCTTTCTTGAGGTGTATTCTTATAGCGGCGCCTTGGAATAACAGATTTCCCG
>NZ_JAKKSC010000013.1:0-132749 GCF_025653705.1 Shewanella sp. SM87 | reverse complement strand
TGTGGCTGATCATCCTCTCAGAACAGCTAGGGATCGTCGCCTTGGTGAGCCATTACCTCACCAACTAGCTAATCCCACCTAGGTTCATCCAATCGCGGAAGGCCCGAAGGTCCCCTCCTTTCCCCCGTAGGGCGTATGCGGTATTAGCAGTCGTTTCCAACTGTTATCCCCCTCGACTGGGCAGATCCCTAGGCATTACTCACCCGTCCGCCGCTCGCCGCCTCAGGAGTAAACTCCCTTGCGCTGCCGCTCGACTTGCATGTGTTAGGCCTGCCGCCAGCGTTCAATCTGAGCCATGATCAAACTCTTCAATTAAAGTTTTGTTGTTTGACTTACGTCAAACGGCTCAATGAATTCTACTGTTTTGATTCGCTTTGCTCACTAAGAAGCATCGCGTTTCAATTCATACATTACTGTATGTACATATTACTATGAACACTCAATCACCCTTCCCGTAAGGAGAATGACTTGAAAACATTGATTTAAATTTTTGACTGCCAACCCTAAGGCTAAGCAGTTTCGATTAACTCAACACCTGTGAGTGTCCACACAGATTTGCTTGATAAATTGTTAAAGAGCATGGTTAGCGGCTTATTCAGCGTTTAACCCTTGACCCCGCTGGGTCAGTGGATGCGCATTATAGGGATGTCAGATTTTACCGCAACCCCTTTGGCGCGAATAATTACGAAAAACGATTCAAGCGCACACTTTTTAAACTAAAAGTGTGTTTTAACGCCAATATTATCGAATTTGTGCTGGATTAAGGCAAAAGATGAGGTTAACCCAGCGCTAGAAATGACAAGAGCCAACCTATTAGTTAGCTCTTTATGCCATATTAGATCGCTTTTAACGCAAGCTTCCATTCAACAAGAGCAACAACCCACGCTACTGGCTACTATGATAGTAGCTACTTGAGATGAACTTAATAAGCAAATGTTTATCTGCTTATTAAATAGTAGCGTAGCGACTAGCCTAGGCTTTTTAAGTAAGCTGGCACATCGGCAATACTGTCGAGTACCACAGTGGCATCACTGTCATCAGCAATAACCTTACCACTGCGCACTAATATACGAGTAGTCACGCCCGCAGCTTTCGCGGCCTGCATATCTTCAGCTTTGTCGCCAACCATGACTGAGTTCGCTAAGTCGATTTTTAAGAATTGCGCCGCATCATTGAGCATACCCGGCTTAGGTTTACGGCAATCACAATCAACCTTATATTCCCCTATGCCTTTCTCGGCATGATGCGGGCAATAGTAAATACCATCGAGCTCGACCCCTTTGTCGGCAAAGTTCCAATCCATCCACTCCGTTAAGCTGTGGAATTGGTCTTCAGTATACATGCCACGGGCAATACCGGATTGATTAGTGACGACAACTAACTTGTAGCCCATTTCTTTTAAAGAGAGGCAAGATTCAAACACACCGTCAATATATTCGAAGTCATCCACTAGGTGGACATAACCATGGTCTTTGTTAATCACACCATCACGGTCTAAAAATACTGCTCGACTCACTGTAATACTCCCAAATCGCCTAAGGCGTTATCGCGCTATTATTCCATTCATTATCAGAAATTGCACCGCTGAAGTTATGCTTTTAGTGCTAAATTGCGCGTTAGTGATATTTCGTGGCTGTACAGGCAAATCTCTATGCACAGCTTGTGTCTATGCGAGATAGCAATTGTCCTACCCAATCAGAGTACAAAAAATCCAGCAGTGAAATGTGTAATTACACTGTTTTAATCAAAATACTCAATCGAAGAAGCTGAACAGCGTTTTTACAAATAATTGCCACCGTTGCCATCGAAGCCGCTCGCAAGGAATGCGCTTCAAATCGTAAGAGAAAACTACAAAAAACCCCGTCTTTTGGGCATTGTTAGTCTCTGAGATACTGCACTCAATCAAGCATTTCCCTTTATTTGTGGTGTTTTTAACGGTAATCTTGGGCAAATAACGAGAAAATACCCGAAATAGACGGAAATAATGAGTCGAACTACGCCTATCGTCCACAAAACCCGCACCCAGTTAGTTGTGGAAGTGCTCAGAGAGAGAATTCTTTCAGGTGACATAGCCGCAGGAGAACCCCTCAGACAAAGTGCCTTGGCTGAAGCGTTAAATGTCAGCCGTATTCCGGTGAGAGAAGCGTTATTGCAACTCGAAGCTGAAGGACTCGTTAAGTTTGAGCCCCATAAAGGTGCGACTGCGACCGTTTTATCCGTCGAACAAGTCACCGAACTCTTTGAATTACGTGCAATGATCGAAACCGATCTGCTTGCGAAAGCGATCCCACGACTTCAAGAGGCTGATTTAGAAAAAGCAGAATGTGTACTCGAGCAATTGGAGTCGGCCTTCAAACATGAAGATGCCGTCGCCAGTTGGAGCGAGTTGAATACGCAATTTCACACTTGCTTATATCAGGCGGCTAATCGCCCACACACCCTTGAGGTTGTTCACGGCCTCAATACTAATTGTGATAGATACATTCGTTTGCAGTTATTGCTCGCGGGGGGAATTCCTGCCGCAGAGCATGAGCACAGGGCTTTGCTCAACCACTGCAAACTGAAAGAAACAGAAAAAGCGACGGCGCTACTGCGTCATCATATTCTGCATGCCGTAATGACAATTCGAGATCTCGTCGCCAAACAGGTGGTCTAGATCACGGACGGCCATTAGAGTTGCCGATAAGCTTTGTTGTCGATTCAAGGCAGCGCTCAGGTTCTGCCTTTTTTATTTGAGAGAAACCACCATGCAGTACGCCACTATCACAGGTTGGGGCAAATGTGTTCCACCAGCCACGCTGACCAACGATGATCTTGCGACCTTTATCGAGACATCCGACGAATGGATTAAATCTCGCACAGGGATTAGCCAGCGCCATATCAGTCATGTTAACACCTCTGAACTCGCTTCAGTTGCAGCACAACGCGCGCTCGCAGCTGCGGGTATCGATGGCAGTGAAATCGACATGATCATTCTGGCTAGCGCCAGCCCAGACACTTTGATCCCAAATATTGCATCCACTGTACAAGCTAATATTGGCGCCAGTTGTGCAGCATTCGATATCAATGCTGCCTGCAGTGGCTTCTTATATGGATTAGGTTTAGCCAGCTCACAAATCAAGAGTGGCCAGAGCAAGAAAGTATTAGTCATTGGTGCTGAACGTTTATCTTTCTATTTAGATTGGTCACGCCGCGAAACCGCAGTGCTATTTGGTGATGGTGCGGGTGCAGTTGTAGTTGAAGCGACAGATGTTGCCGGTGGCGTGCTCGGTTATGAGCTGAATAACGATCCTGAAGGTCGTGATATTCTGAAAGCGGGCTTTGGCACGGCGATGGACAGATTCTCAGCCGACTCATTGGACTTTTTCATTGAATTCGATGGCCAAGAAATCTTCAAGCGTGCGATTAACGGAATGAATAAATTGAGCACTAAAGTGCTTGAAAAATGTGGTGTTGATAAGGATGAAGTGGATCTCGTGATCCCACATCAAGCCAACGAACGTATTATTGATACCTTAGTTAGCCGAATGAAAATCCCGAAAGAAAAAGCCTTCGTGAACATCGCTAATTATGGCAATACTTCGGCGGCGACGATTCCAATTGCGATTTGTGATGCGTTAGAACAAGGCATTATCAAGCCGAATCAAACCATACTCTCTTGTGCCTTTGGCGCAGGCTTAACCTCTGCTGCACTCTTGCTGCAATGGGGAAATCGCGTCACACCTATCAATATCAGTGATGCCGAGTTACCGCCTTGTGACAAAACAGGCATAGAGTTAGTCAAACGCGCTGTAGATTATTTTTGTAAGCCGTAAACGGTTTATGCAAAACGATTACATAGTGTTTCACTAAAACATAAAAGCCATCTTAATCGATGGCTTTTTTAGTATATGACTACAGAACTTATTCATTCAGCTTGCTAATGATCATCTCATCCCAATAGATAGCTTGATTAAAATGTTCGGCGAGTTTTTGATTTAACTCGTTAAAGCCTTTAATCACGCCTTCGCTGCCACTAATACAAGACCAGACAAATCGATGGCAATTGTTGTCGAATAAATCATATTCCCGATACTGATAAATCGCCTGTTCAGCGCGGGGCAACACAGAGTCGGCAATAAGAGGCTGATGTTGGTGATTACAGGCAAGATAGATTTGGCTACCGGTCCGTCCCGCTAAAAAACGCTTTACCGATACAGCCCGCACCAGCCCTGAGCCATGTAACTCTACGAGGCAATCATCACCAAGCCAAATGCCAGTATGCTCAATCACACCAAAAACATAACAACAGACGATACTCCCAGGAATTGGCGATACTTGTTTTAATCCCTTTTGCCATTGACTCGGTGGTGCCATCATAGCGCGATTGGCAGCGGGGTACTTAGGGGCCTTACCGAGTAATCTGTCACGCTCTAGCTGTTGACGCTGCTCGCGCTCATCGGCCAGCAAAACCGCGCCGATTACGGCACCACCCACCCAAAGTAAAGGTAACGGCATCATATTCTCCTACACACTCAACTTAGTAGAGTGAAGTACAAGTTGGTTGGATTGCCAAGTTAACGGCAGGTTGAATTTGAACAGAGGATTAAATGTCAACTGAGTTTAGCCTGTCAGTGATTAACCTAAGATGAAATCAAAGTGAAATCCAGGTGAAACCAATCCATCTCAAATGGATTCACCCACCACAAAAAGTGATTTCTGTTAACACTGACTAAGTCGATTTTTGCAGTAAATCAGCCACAGTAAGCTTTGCCGCACCGCCCATAGCGGCCATTTGCGCGAGTAATAATTCCCCACAAGCTAAGGCATCGGTCAGTGCGCTATGGGCTGTATAAATGGGTAAACTGTAACGTTCGCGACAAGCACCGAGACGCAAGCTCCCCTCTTTAATCACTGAGTGCTCCCGTAATAAACGGTGCTTTTCAACCATTAAAGTATCAATTGCAGGTAAAACAAGGGCTTGATGATAAATCGTCAATAAATCCTGCTGTAAAAAACGACAATCTAAAGGGGCATGATGTGCCACCAGCACGCGGCCATAGGTCTGATTGATAAACCAGCCCATGGCTTCCTCAATGGTGACGGCTTGTACCAAATGATTATCAAGAATGCCGTGGATCGTCGCACTTTGGCCTACACTACCGCGAATTTGCACTAACTTTTGCTCGGCGCGTGCCAACGGGATCTCACCGCGCTCAATCGGCACCAATCCAATGCTGAGAATTTGATCTTGCTGTGGATTGAGCCCTGTCATCTCCAAATCCATCGCCGTTAACGGCGCTTCGGATAACGGCATTGCCAGTAGAGGCAACAGCGACTGATAATAGCCTTTAAATAAATGATGTTGGCAACGCAGCGCCCGCCAATTGAGCTGAGTTTTCAGCAACAATGTATTCATATCAAAAGCTTCGCATAAATTTCATCTTCATCCCCGCCTGCGCCTCATGTACGACTTTAAAAGCGTCACGTAACTGATGACGAACCAGCGAAGATAAATGCCCAGGCAGCAAATAATTACTCACCTCTACCCCTTGATTATGTTGATAACCTTGGTTCGATAACCGCATATGGGCGATAAACTCGTGGGCATCAGCCAAATTGAGCGCATCTTGTCGATTGAGAATATTCGCATCCATCAAGGCACGAATACGTTTTGCAGTATTCACTTCTTTAATGCCCGCAGACAAGGCATAAACACGGGCAATATCGTTAATCAAAGCATTGCCCTTATGCTTCAAATCTATGCCTTTAACTTCACTACCATCCCGCTCGAGTACAAATTTGCGGAAAAATCCTAGCGGCGGCGACTCCACCAGCGAATTGCCAGTCATACCCGCGAGGAAAATATCGTTATCGCGGGTTTGAGCTAAGACTTTATCCTGTAAGGCATCAAAAAGAGTTTGTGGACCGTAAACCGATCGCATATCGAAGAAGATGCTGGCGTGCATTAACGCCTTAGGCTCGGGCGTTATGACCCATTTTTCAAATACCTGTTGCCACTGTTTGAGTGACATCCGCCATTGGGGATTTTGCGCCATAATATTGCCGGGACAAAATTCATAACCGCATTGGTCAAGCCCTGCGCACACGGCATGGGTTAAGGCATCAAAATAACCTTTAGCAAAATCATCCATCTCTTCTGCGACTAACAAGCCATTATCTTGATCTGAACACGCAGCCTGATCTTGTCGTCCCTGCGAGCCAAATGCTAACCAGCAAAAGGCCATTGGCGGTTCACCAAGCAATTGTTGATTGAGCAAGATTAATCGCCGCGTCAGCGCATCGGTGACAGAGGTTAACACTCGGCCAATTTCTTCAGCTCTGGCATCGGCACTAATAAGATTTTGCAGCAATAGGGGAATTTGCTTACTGACACCAATTAAACTGGCAAGATCCTGCTGCCGTTCTATCTCACCAATCAACAGTAGCGGTTGTGAGCCCTGCCCGCGCAAGATGTCAGTGCTGGTCACCATACCGATAGCTTTATCTTGATCGATAATAGGTAAGTGATGAATATTATGCTCACTCATCAGCAGCATGGCTTCAAAAATCAATGCATTGGAGGAAATCGAGATAGGTGAAACCGTCATGGCTTGATGCACAGCAACGCTGCCATCAAGCCCAGCTGCTAACACGCGATTACGCAAATCCTTATCGGTTAAGATGCCAACCAATTTATGATTATCCGTCACCAATAAGGACGATACTCGGCGATTTCGCATCAAGAGTGCCGCCTGAGTCACGCTAGCTTGGGCATCTATAACGATGGGAGTGGAAGACATCAAGGTACTTATCCGACTTGTGGTCGTCAGATCCTTTGCCTTAAAGCGGGCCTCATGGCGTAAACGCTTTGCGAAGGCGCGGGTAAAAAACTTATCGAAGTGACGACTCTCACTCCTAAGGCTATCAAACAAGGCTTGGGGCAGATGATAAACTAGACCGTCTTCAAGAATAGCGACTTTATTAACGACTTTTTCCCCTGATAACAAAGTAGAAAAGCCAAAAAACTCACCCTCACCCACTCTATCCACCAACACGCCGTCAGGATCGCGCACCTCAAAGGCGCCGCTACGCACCATATACAACTTAGGCGAATTCGCGTCGAAATTAACATAACCAGAGGCTTTGCTGTAATACCCAACAGTAACAGCCTTAGCGCAGCGCACGACTACATCCTCAGGCAGAGCATCAAAGGGCACAAGTCCCTGTAGAAATTGCACTACGGGTTGTAACTCACTGGCATTCATAGGCAATACCTTCTTTAGGCGAATTTTTACTGAGATGTCATCACTATAGCCTGCATTGTCGCTACGCTACATTCGACTAAAGTCAGCCGCAAGCATAATAAAGTGACTCCCCACAGAATCATAAAGGCTGGCCAAAAGAGCCATAAAAAAGAGCGCCGAAGCGCTCTCTTGTGTTGGTACTCACCATTACGCAGTAAGGTTAGTGGCCGCTTGCTTCACCCGAACCTTTAGGGAAACGAATCGATTCAACCATCTCCTGAACATGCAGTGGTGTTGCCGCAGTGACTCGACTCACTATAGCTGCCACACCGAAGTTCACTAACATGCCTACCATACCAATACCTTCTGGTGAAATACCCAGGAACCAGTTAGCCGCGATGTTAGCCGTTGGATCAACAAACTTGAAGTAGATGATATAACCAGCAGTAAACAGTAGACCCGTTAACATACCGGCAATCGCACCTTCTTTATTCATTGTCTTAGAGAAAATACCCATAACAATGGCAGGGAACAGTGAGGAAGCCGCTAATCCGAAGGCGAATGCCACCACTGCCGCCACGAAACCAGGAGGGTTCACCCCAAAGTAACCCGCAATCACAATGCCGATACCTGCCGCCAAGCGAGCATATAGCAGCTCTTTTTTATCGGAAAGGTTAGGCATTAAATTCTTTTTCAATAGGTCGTGTGAAACCGACGTTGAAATCACCAATAGCAAGCCTGCAGATGTTGATAACGCTGCTGCTAAACCACCCGCCGCCACGAGGGCGATAACCCAAGCTGGTAAATTAGCGATTTCTGGCGTAGCAAGTACGATAATATCGTTATCAATCTTCATTTCATTTTTGCTAGCGGGATCTTCAATCTTACCTGACGAATAGTAAATTTTACCGTCGCCATTTTTGTCATCCCACTTAATCAAACCGGTTTTTTCCCAGTTCTTAATCCAATCTGGTGCAGACTCATAAGCCACACCTTTAGAATCGGGACCGTTAATAGTTTCAATCATGTTCACGCGGGAGAACGCTGCTAACGCAGGTACTGTGGTGTACATAATCGCAATAAAAACAAGCGACCATCCTGCAGTGATACGTGCATCTTTCACCTTAGGTACAGTGAAGAAACGCACGATAACATGGGGTAAACCCGCAGTCCCCACCATCAAGGCACCCGTAATACAGAACACATCTATCATGCTCTTAGAACCGTCGGTGTAAGGTGCAAAGCCGAGCTCAACCGAAACGTTATTGAGTTTTTCTAACAAATATACACCGCTATTATTGCCAGCGGCATCCAGTAACTCAGCACCAAAACCTATTTGCGGTACTAAGTGGCCCGTCATCATCACTGAAAGGAAAATAGCCGGAACCATAAAGGCGAAAATCAGTACGCAGTATTGAGCAACCTGAGTGTAGGTAATCCCTTTCATACCACCGAGTACCGCGTAGAAGAACACGACCGCCATACCAATATATACGCCCGTATCCACATCCACTTCAAGGAAACGCGAGAACACAACACCCACGCCACGCATTTGCCCTGCAATATACGTAAAGCAAATAAAGATAGCGCAGATAACCGCGACTGTACGTGCCGCCTGTGAGTAATAACGCTCACCGACGAAATCTGGCACAGTAAACTTACCAAATTTACGTAAATACGGTGCCATACAAAGGGCAAGCAATACGTAGCCGCCCGTCCAGCCCATCAAGTACACGCTACCATCGTAACCGACGAAAGACACAATACCCGCTAACGAAATAAATGACGCCGCTGACATCCAATCTGCCGCCGTTGCCATACCGTTCACCACAGGGTGAACACCGCCGCCAGCAACATAGAACTCTTTGGTTGAACCCGCACGGGTCCAGATTGCAATCCCAATGTAGAGCGCAAATGAGAGCCCTACGATAATATATGTGAGTGTTTGAACATCCATCTCAAAGCTCCTTAGTCTTCTTGTACGTTATATTTTTTATCTAAGGCGTTGGCTTTTGCCGCGTAGACAAAGATAAGCGCAACGAATACATACATAGATCCCTGTTGTGCAAACCAGAAACCTAATTTGAATCCCATGAAATGGACTTCATTGAGTACATCAACCAATAAAATGCCGCATCCAAAAGAAACTGCCGCCCAAATGGCTAATAAGCTCAGTACGAGACGAATATTCTCGCGCCAATAACCCTTTGCCTTGTCGTTGTTTTCAAAACCCATAGTGACTCCCCTGTGCTGTTTTAATTTTAAGTCATGTTTAATCTAGCAACAGCTGGTGTGAGCACAATCACGACTTTCGTCTAACCCGTGATTCAAAACACTGTCCGAAAATAGCGAACAGAAACAAATTCAAAGAGTTAACAATGACATTACATTTTGATGCGGTTTTAACTTTTTAAACAGATTAGACCAATGTCGAACATGAATGAGTGGGATGTGAATGGAGAAAGAGGATTTTCATCCAATAAATAGAAATAACTTATTGTCTGAACTAGGGAAATTAGAAATTTAAATGACCTTTAATACAGCTCTAGACTGGCTAAAAATCAGATGATTTAAGATTTTTAGCCTAGATTATTGAGAATTCTAATCATGAGTTCCTCAATTAATTAGAGACGTTTCATTTCATCAAACCTAGGTCAGGTCAATTGCTTACCGTTTCATTTCATCATGTTATTTCGTCAAAATGTTAGGGTTTGACTCACAGTCACCTTGCAGGTTTACAACAAAAAATAACCCAGCCTATGCTGGGTTACTCAATCTACCTTGAGGAAACGTGACTAAGCGTTACTCGCAACAAGCAACTTTCATCGCATGATACATCGCGTGCCGTCCGTCTATAAAATGCCGTTACTTCGCAGCTAAAAACTTCACTAACGCCGCCAATTCTTCTGCGGTATGTGCGGTTGAGGTCAGCATATAACGGCCATTAACCAGTAATGACGGTACCCCCTTGATCCCAGCAAGCTCAGCTTGAGAGTCATAATTCATTAGGGTGAATTTTGCATCGACGGAATTCATCGCGGCATCGACATCATCCACCCTAGCGCCTTGGGCAAGGAAAAAGGCTTTTACTTGCTCAAGGGTGGTAAATTGCTCACCTTTCTCATGAATTTGCTTAAAAATGGCACCATGGGTTTGCTTAGTCATCTTTAATTTTTGCGCCATATAATAGGCAAACTGGCTCAATTCCCAAGCGGGACGACCTGCACCAACGGGTGTACGCTCAAAGGCCACATCTTTGCCAAGCAGCTTTACTGTCGACTCAATGAGCGGTTCTTGCTTATAACAATGTGTGCAGTTATAAGAAAAAAACTCCCGCAGCACTGGCTTTTGCGTTTCGGTAATGCCCGCCACAGTGACATAATCCTTGCCTTCTTCGAAACTTGCAGCCTGCAGGGCAAAACTGGCACTCAGCATTAATCCGCACGCAAATACTGCTATAGGTCGAACTCGATTAAACACGCCCATTATATTGTCTCTTTTTATTCGTCATTTGTTTAAATAAATAAGGATTACACATTTGCTAAAGCAAATTTGGAACCCAAAGATAACCTAAAAGTTCGACTTTTACCTTTTACAGTAATGAACCTTTCTCAACATGCCGCTAGCATATCCAGCGGCGAAACATACTGATATCGAAAGCCTAAATCTGTGACAATCGCATCAGCTTGGATGACTTTACTCGGCATAGATTGTTGATTAAATTCTGGCGCTACTAAACCTAGAGATTCGGCAGCAGCTTGATAAAACTCAGCTTTAGTCGGATGTGAAGGTGCGCAAAGATTATAAATCGGCGCCACTGATAATCCAGAATGAGTTGCCGCGAGAATTGCGCTAACGGCGCGCACACAGTCGCTAAGATGGACTAAATTTACTGCGACATTCGCCCCACTCACATCAGTTTTTCCAGCAAGAAAACGCCCAGGATGACGTTTAGGACCGACGAGTCCAGCAAAACGAACGATACAGGCATGGGGCAATGCTTGAAATAAAGCTTCAGCATCTAACAGCACTTGGCTATCGCTTGATTCTGCCATCGCATCGGCTTCTGTCATCAATTTATCTTGGGTCGGATATACGCCCGTAGTGCTGATAAACACAATCCGCTGATATTGCCAGCCTTGAGTTAATTCGATGAGTTGTTGTAATTCTTCAAGATAAGCGGCATTACCACGCTTTAATCGGGGAGGAATATTGACCACTAAATAATCGGTCTGAAATAAACCGCTTAACACCTGAGCATCGGGGGCAGATGATGCTTCGTGGCCCAATTGCAGCGGATAGGCTTCAATCCCGACTTCAGTTAATACCGATAATTCTTCGGCACTGCGCTTACAGCCAGTGACTCGATAGCCCTCATGGACAAGTTGCTTTGCCAAAGCAAAACCAAACCAACCACAACCGACCAAAGCAACACTGGATTTTACTGCGCTGTTTTCTGCTTTTACATTCGCCATATTAGCCCTAAGGGAATCACATCAGCGGATAGAATACGGAACTTAGCACATAAGATTCAAGTTTGTAGCGAACTAAAATAAAAACTAATCCCTTTATCGACTTGTAAGGTACGAATAGCACCCTCGGACAACTCTTCCGCCTTGATGGCTTTTTGTACTGTCACGCCTTCATTACTTAAAAAACGCAGCGATGCTTCACTCCCGTCCACTTTGCAGGCCCACACTTGGGGTTGACTCACTTCTTTGGTGGTCATGATCACTTTCGCAATACTGTCATCGGAGAGCTTTACTATAGTTCCTGGTGGGTAGATGCCAAGAATTTTAACCAACACAGAAATCAGTGATTCTGAATGTTTACTCGCACGGTTTTTAAACAAATAACCTAATGCTACTTGAGGAGATGTCACTTGCTGGCCACTGAGCTGTTGATCGTAGTCATTTGCCAAACTCACGATCTGCGTAATGATAGGGATTTTATGACCCGTCAATCCGTCAGGAAATCCTGAACCATCAACAAACTCATGGTGGTGTAAAATGACATTCAGCACTTCTTTAGGGAATAATCCCGACCGATTCAGCATGTCAAAGCCAAAATTAGGGTGCATTTGCAAATAGCTTGCTTCGTGTGTAGTCAAAGAGCCTCGCTTACGGCGAATAACATCAGGTACCTTAAGTTTACCAATGTCATGTAACAAACTACCAAGAGCAATATCACGCAGCTCTCTTGGAGTTAAATCCAGCGCATGACCTATCATCATTGCCAGCACAGCCACAGAGACGCCATGTTGGGTCACACTGACATCATTATCATCCATTCCAACTAATGTTAGGAACGGTGTTTCAACTTCCTGTAGATGGCTGAGTAAGTCTTCAACCAGTGCCGCCGATAAACGATAGGCGCCTTCAGGATCGCTGACTATTTTACCAAACACACTACGGCAGTTATTCACATTCATTAAAAAACGCTTCTGACTCAAACGCATCGCCTTACGGGTATCGGCCTTAAGATCACGCTCGGGTTCAACTGCTATCTCATCTTCGATGTCATCTTCTTCAACAATATCCAGTTCGGCATTCAATTCAGATAACAAAAAAACATAGGGGACGCCTAAGCCACGGATCATTTCGATTTGAGCGGCACTGCTAATATCAACACGGTTAAATAAAAAAGGATGGTTCGTCCATGACAAAGGCAACTTGACTCTCATGCCAAGTTGAATTTCTGACAGTAACAACTTTTTTTGAGGTACTTTTGCCACGCAATATGACTCCTTTCAAATGTAATGTGGATATAAACAGATGGCCTTATCTGCGTATCCAACAGGGCACATTTAAGCTAAGTACATATAACTATAGATGATTCAAAGCATTCAATGGAGAAATAAGGTAAAAATCCTTATCAAACTGAGGGATAGAACACATCGTCATGTGCCCCACCGCTCAGTTCTAAATAAAGTTATTATATAACAATACGATACAAACTAAGTCTGAAGTTCTTTAGCTTCTTATTTTGCCCAATCACGGAGGTAATAACTGAGTCGCTTCGATTTAATAAGATAAATACTCGACCAAAATAACATTAAAGCATCTAAAGCAAGACTCCAATGAAACAGAAATTGGCCATGGATCAATCGCTGACCCAACAAAACGCCATCAATAATCAACAGCAACCACAACCCCCATTTTAAATGCACAAAAATCGGTCTTAACCATTGGGGCGAACGTCGACGTTCAGCTATCACCACAAGATAAATCAAAACCGCGCCAAGTCCCGCCCCGAGTGCTAGCAAAAAATCTGACTTTTCAGGGTAAAAAATCCGCACTAACTCAGAACGGTCACCCATCTGAGTCAGCGAGGCGATAAAAATACACCAACCACGCGCGAGATAAGCCAAAAGCGCATATAAAAAGATGGGCGGTTTAATGTGGCCTTTATCATCGAGCCAAGTGATGTGACTAAAATTCAAATAGGTTTCCAATCAGCAAAATCTAAAACAGCATATCAAGGAGATGGTGCCAATCGCGGTTAATTCAATAGCCAAAGCAGATAATCTTTCCGCACCTTGATTATTTTCAGACAAAAAAATAGCGCCTTGGGCCAGGCACTATTTAATATCGGCTATTCGGCGGTATTCACCCCTTGATACAAGGCTGCAGCCGTTACAGCCGGCATTGAATCAACATCAAGCCAACGCCCTCTCTGAAATGACGCCAATCAAGCGTTCGCGGCGAGAAGGGCTAACAACTCGTCTTCATCCATCACTTTAACACCAAGCTCCTGCGCTTTAGCCAGTTTTGAACCTGCCGCCTCACCTGCCACTAAACAATCGGTATTTTTGGAGACACTGCCTGCCACTTTCGCCCCCAGCGCCTGCAACTGAGCTTTAGCATCATTGCGATTGAGCTGATTTAAGGTGCCAGTCAATACCCAAGTTTGGCCTTTAAGCGGCTGAGCATCTGCACTAGGTGCTTCAATGGCAGGCCAATGAACACCTGCAGCAACTAAAGCATCAATAACTTCAAGGTTATGGGGCTGGGCAAAAAAATGGGCCACATGCTGTGCAACAACAGCACCAACATCTTCCACTTCGGTTAACTGCTCCACAGTTGCCACCCGCAGCGCATCTAGACTGGCAAAGTGCGCCGCCAGGTTTGCTGCCGTCGCCTCGCCCACTTCGCGAATACCTAAGCCATATAAGAAACGCGCAAGAGTGGTGGTTTTGGCCGCTTCAATCGCGGCAGCTAAATTGGTTGCCGACTTCATCCCCATGCGGTCAAGCATAGTCATCATAGAAGCGGTGAGCTTAAACAGATCCGCAGGACTTTGAACTAACTCTTTATCAATCAATTGCTCAACGACTTTGTCGCCCATGCCATCGATATCTAAAGCCTTGCGGGATGCAAAATGCTTAATCGCTTCTTTACGCTGCGCTTCGCAGAATAAACCACCGCTACAGCGAGCCACAGCCTCACCTTCTAGGCGCTCAACTAAACTGCCGCATACAGGACAATTGTGCGGGAATACAATGTCAGTCGCCGTTTCAGGGCGTCTTTCAGGCACTATGGCAACAATTTGTGGGATCACATCGCCTGCGCGGCGGATGATCACCGTATCACCGACCTTAATGCCTAAACGGGCAATTTCATCGGCATTGTGCAGCGTCGCATTCGATACCGTCACGCCACCAACAAACACAGGCTTTAAGCGCGCGACTGGCGTCACAGCACCTGTGCGGCCCACTTGAAAATCAACGCCTTCAAGTTGGGTCATTTCTTCCTGTGCGGGGAACTTATAAGCAATCGCCCAGCGGGGTGATTTAGCCACAAAACCTAAACGTTGCTGCTGGGCAATGTCGTTAACTTTCATCACTACGCCATCGATTTCAAAGGCTAAATCGCCGCGACGGCTGAGAATATCTTTGTAGTAGTCATAGACTTGGCTTAGTTCAGCGCAGACTTTGATTTCGCTACTAACGGGTAAACCCCACGACTTAAGCTGTTGCAACTGTTCAAAATGGGTTTTAGCTAACGGATGGGAATCCGGCTCAACAACACCAAGCGCATAGGCATAAAAAGCCAATGAACGGGCAGCAGTAATTTTACTGTCGAGTTGTCGCAAGCTACCGGCTGCTGCGTTACGCGGATTCACGAAGAGTTTTTCATCTTTGGCGCGCGCCCTATCATTCAAAGCTTCAAAAGCGGCTTTTGGCATAAAAGCCTCGCCGCGCACTTCAACGAGCTCGGGAAAATCATGACCACGTAATTTAAGCGGGATCGATTTAATGGTTTTCACATTTTCAGTGATATCTTCACCCACTGAACCATCGCCGCGCGTCGCCGCACGCTCGAGCACACCATGGCGATACAAGATACTCACGGCAAGGCCATCGAGTTTAGGCTCACAACAAAAGCTCACCTCACCCACTTTATCGGTGACACGCTTATGGAAAGCACTGAAATCCGCCTCATCGAAGGCGTTATCTAGGCTTAACATAGGCTTAAGGTGCGTGATTTGATCAAATTTGGCGAGCGCTAATCCGCCCACCCTTTGAGTCGGTGAATCAGCGACAATCAAATGGGGATACAAGGCTTCTAACTTGAGTAAACGCTGCATCAACCTGTCGTACTCAGAATCGGTAATGCTCGGAGCATCGTCCACATAGTAACGAATGTTGTGCTCGTTCAGCGATTGGCTGAGCGCCTGCATCACCTGCGATGCGTTTTCTGGGGTGACGTCTTTAGACAGAAGTGTATCGAGTTGAATGTCTTGCATATTCTTTATCCAGAATTCTTTAGATCACAAAAAGTAGATCACAAAAAATGAGGCCGCAATAGCGGCCTCATCAATCTATTAACCGCCAAGTTGCGGTGTCGGCTTAAGCGTTAGCGCGAATGCGGTGTAAATAATCTTGCTTAGTGAACTCACCCCAAGGTTGGCGTTGTCCGTCAAGCACCACCGCATCGATATCATCCGCAAGTTGGCGCGCCGAGTTAAGCATAATCGAGAAGTTCATAAGGGCGTCACCGTAGCAAGGCAAAGTCATGAAAAACACCACCCCTTGGGTACTGAACTGCTCCATATTATCCGGATCAAACACGCCAGGCTTTAGCATATTCGCTATCGAGAACAATACTTTACCATTGCCAGCATTATCCACATGGCGATGGAAAATATTCATATCCCCATATTTAAAATTCAAGGTTAAGAAACAAGGCAGCAATTCGGCGCCGTTAAGCTGTAGACCCTCTTTAGCGACCACGTGTAATACCAGTACGTCGCGTGGTTCACCTAACTCATCTTCAGCGGCTTGTTCGACAACCTCTTCTTGATAGCTATCTTCTTTATATTCATTTTCGTCAAACAAGGCCGTTTGCTGCGGAACTGCACTAAGTAACGCATGTTCCTGTTCAGCTGCTTTTTGCGCGACGATAGCCGCATGGGATTGACCCATTGGCGGAGTTTGCATGCTAGCTTGAGTGTTCAAAACGGGCTCTTGACGCGAGACTTTCGGGCCACGGTGTTGCTCTTTTGCCACAGGTGGCTGCAAGCTAAAATCAGGCTGAGCTGTCACTGGCTCGTGTTTAGGGCCAACTTTCAACTCTGGTTTAAACTCTGTTGATTTAAACTCTTGTGGTTTAAATTCAGGCTTAGGTTCTAGCTTTACTTCCTGCTTCAAATAAGGATTGGCCGCAGGAGTTTCGTTGTTAGGTGCAAGTTCACCGGCTTTGCGCACGCGTACGGCGCCAATACCATCGGCATCAAACCCTTCTGAATCGATCCGCTTCGGACTCGGCTCACCTTTCTCAGCCTGTTTCTTATAAAAGTTGCTCATTGGGCTATCTTTCAATGATTTAGGCTGTTGTCTTCTGATAGACCAAAATCCATGCACCAGCACAGCAACTATGGCTATGGCGCCTAAAACGAACAATACTAGTTGCAAATCTTCCATTGGTTACCCTGTCTTTCTTCTAGTTATCCAGCGTCAGCCATCGCCACCGCTTGCTCTATGTCTACCGCAACTATACGAGACACACCGGGCTCGTGCATAGTCACGCCAATAAGTTGATCCGCCATTTCCATGGTTATTTTGTTATGGCTGATATAAATAAACTGTACGCTCTGTGACATTTCTTTTAGCAATCGACAGAAGCGTTCTACGTTGGCATCGTCTAATGGCGCATCCACTTCATCTAACATACAGAAGGGAGCAGGATTCAGCCTAAAAATGGCGAATACCAATGATAAAGCGGTTAATGCTTTTTCACCACCCGAAAGAAGATGGATTGTGCTGTTCTTCTTCCCCGGTGGTTGGGCCATGATAGTCACGCCCGTTTCTAACAAATCGTCGTCAGTTAACGCTAAATAAGCTCGGCCGCCACCAAACACTTTCGGAAATAAGCGTCCGAGATCTTCGTTGACGGAGTCAAATGTCGTCTTAAAGCGGCTTCGGGTTTCCTTATCTATTTTACGAATCGCTTCCTCTAAGGTTGCAAGCCCTTTATTTAAATCGTCATCTTGATGATCAAGATAAGATTTTCGCTCACTTTGCTGTTCAAATTCTTCGATCGCCGCAAGGTTAATAGCACCTAAACGAACAATTTTCTGCCGTATTTGATCTAAATCACTCTGCCACTTGTCTGGCATCCCCTCTGCGGGCAAGTTTCCAAGGATTTCAGACAGAATGATTTGCTGTTCCTGTAAGGCTTCCAGCTGACTATTCGCTTGGCCTTTTATTCCTTCACGACGTAACTTTAACGTGCTCAGGCTTTGAGTCAAGTCCTCAAGCTTACCAAGCTCTTGTTTTTGCTTTATTCCTATACGGTTTAATGTGTCTGTGAGCACACTTTGCTGCTGACGAACCTCTTTTAAGCCCTGTTGTTGCTCATGTTGTTGCTTTAGTAACTGCGTTAACTGTTCAGTCAGCTGCACACTATTTTGCACCCCACTCAATTGGGCAACTTTGGCAAGTTCTGTTAACACAGACTCGCGGGAGTGGATGAGTTCATTGACACGCACTTGCTGTAATTCAATTTGCTCCGTGCTCACGGCCATGCGCATCGTCACGGCTTGCAAACCCGTCGCAGTGGCTGATAATTGACGTTCTACCTCAGTAATACGCCCTTTTAATGCTTGATGGCGCACACTATCGGCCTGTGTGTCTTGGATGAGTTGCCGCTGAATATCTTCACTAGCCTGCAGCGTCTCATCGAGCTCCATTTCTTGTTCTGCTAATAATTCGCATTGCTCGCTTAAGCGTTCAATATCAATCAAACTCGTACTTAAAGCCGCGTCAAGTTTACTTTGCTGTTCGACGCGCGCCTTCACTTGCTCGATTAAACCACTAAGCTGCATCGACTTAGTCGCTTTGTCTAACTGCAATTGATGTAATTTTTGCGCGCCATCGGTCAGTTGCAGTCTTTGTTGCTGCAAAATAGCCGCAAGATCTGTCATCTTGTCTTGCCGAATCTGCAGGGATTGTTGCAAATCGAGGATATTTTGCGCTAACTGAGCTTGCTCTTTACTGAGTTGCACCAGTGACTGGGCGCCCTCTGTTTTAGTGATTAAAAAACCTTGTCCCAGTAGATAACCGTCGGCAGTGACAATCCGTTCATCGGATGTTAGCTGTGGCAGCAGTTCTTTCGCTGCATGGATATCCTTTGCCCACTTAAGCCCCGCTAACCAAGGGGCGAGATTCACCTTAGCCTGTAAAAATTCACTTTGGCTTGATTGTGACGCTAACGCTTGAAACCCCATTTCAGTTTCAGTGACGCCAACGGGCAAGGTCAACAAGCCATTTAGGGCGAGTTCGGCCGCGGTTTCCCAACCATTTTCAACAGTTAAACTCTGCCATAACTGCGGTTTATCACTCTGCTGTTCTTGCTTAGTCAACCA
Source organism: Shewanella sp. SM87 (assembly GCF_025653705.1). Classification (NCBI taxonomy): domain Bacteria; kingdom Pseudomonadati; phylum Pseudomonadota; class Gammaproteobacteria; order Alteromonadales; family Shewanellaceae; genus Shewanella; species Shewanella sp. SM87. Next base: position 113,655 of record NZ_JAKKSC010000013.1, on the reverse strand, counting down.
CTGTTCAACCAGCTCATGGCGCGCTTTAGTCGCAGTTAATTGCTGCTGAATGTGCTCAGCGCTATGGCGGGCTTCATCTAAGGCTTGCGTACTTGCACTTACACTTTGTTCTTGCTGATGATTAATTTCATTTTGCAGTGTGAGCGCATCATCCAAAGACTCAATATCTTGCTGCAATGGTGTAATACTCGATGCGAGATCACCGTCCATTAACGCCACAAGTTGCGCCTGCTGCTCACGACTTTGCTGCTGTTTGTGTTGCAGTAATTGCTGCTGATGCGCTAACTGGCTGCGACGCAGTTCAAGCTGTAACTTATGCTGAGAAACATCCGCTGCCTGTTGGCGCGCCACTTCGGCCTGCTGCTGACTGCGTTCTATGCTCATTTCCCATTGGGATTGCAGCTCATCCATGAGCTCTTGTTGCTCATCATGCTGTGGCCCAAGTTTGGCAAGTTCAAGCTCTAACGCGCTAAGACTCGCTTTATAGCCGTTAAGCTTATCGGTGTTTTGTTGGATCTGCTCTTTGACTTGCGCCAACTGGGTTTCGAGCTGGGCGTCGCGTTGCTTTTGATTCTGTAGCTGTTGCTCTAACTTAGCGATCTCAGTACCGGTCAGATAATAGGCTTCAACCGCTCGCTGCTCTTGCTCCGCCAATTGCGCGAGTTGCACTTGCAATTCAGTGGTCTGTAATTCATCAGTTTGCGCGAGTGACTGCGCCGCCGCTTGCTGCACTTCAATAGCACTTATCTGCTCAGATAGGCTCGCCATCTGATCTTGCAACTCTTGATAGCGCATCACAAGGAGTTCAGCATGGGTCTTACGCTCGGCCTGTTTAAGCTCACGATATTGTTTAGCGGCTTTAGCCTGCTGCGCAAGTTTATCTAACTGCTTACCGAGCTCACTGCGAATATCGCCCAAACGCTCGAGGTTTTCGCGGGTATGGCGAATACGGTTTTCAGTTTCGCGCCGACGCTCTTTATAGCGGGAAATCCCGGCGGCTTCCTCAATAAAGGTACGCAAGTCTTGGGGTTTAGATTCAATCAGGCGGGAAATAGTGCCTTGCTCGATAATGGCATAACTTCGCGGGCCAAGACCTGTGCCCATAAACAAGTCGGTAATGTCTTTACGACGACACTTTTGACCATTGAGAAAATACCAAGACTCACCGTCGCGGCTCACCTGACGCTTAACGGCGATTTCTTCATAACTGGCATACTGACCAGCGAGGCGACCCTCTTTGTTTTCAAAAATAAGTTCAACACCCGCCACAGACACAGGTTTTCGCGCGCTTGAACCGTTAAATATCACATCGGCCATAGAATCACCGCGTAGGTGCTTCGCCGAGCTTTCACCGAGCACCCAACGCACGGCATCGATCACGTTCGATTTACCGCAGCCATTTGGGCCAATAATGGCGGTTAATGCCTGTAAAAAAGGAATTTTCGTGGGATCGACAAACGACTTAAAGCCGGCAAGTTTTATCTGTTTTAATCTCATGGTGCCAGTTAGCGCGTCTCTGAAGTCTGGCCCGAAAATGAGCCGAGCGGTGCAAATGCATTCTGCTGGCAACTTTAACAAAGCAGGCAGCATTTTGTAACGCTTTTTATTGAATTCATGCGGCTTTTAGCTTGTCATCTGTCCATGAGTTGATCACAATCGCATATAGCTGTCGCTTAACTTTTTGGAAAAACGATATGACACAGAAAAAAACCTTGCCCTTCCCAGCCAAAAGTGGCGTTAATTATTTTCTCGATGGCTTTGGTTTAATCACACGTAAAGGCCTGCGCACTTTCGTATTTATTCCGTTAATGATTAACCTACTGCTGTTTGCTGGCGTCATTTATGTAGCCATAGGCCAGTTAGATACGCTATTCACTTGGATGAATGCCCAGCTCCCTGAATATTTAAGCTGGTTAAACTTTTTGCTTTGGCCCCTCGCCGTCACCACTATGCTGGTGATGCTTGCTTTTGTATTTAGCTCCGTCATGAACTGGCTCGCCGCCCCCTTTAATGGTCTGTTGGCTGAAAAAGTCGAGCAGCTGTTAACTGGTAAGCAGCTGAATACCGGTTCTGGTATTGATTTAATCAAAGACTTACCGCGTATCCTTGGGCGTGAGTGGATCAAACTCAAATACTATCTGCCCCGCGCACTGGTATTTTTGTTATTGTTTTTAGTGCCTATGGTAGGCCAGACGCTGGCGCCGATTTTATGGTTTCTGTTCAGCGCTTGGATGATGGCGATTCAGTACTGCGATTATCCCTTCGATAACCACAAGGTCAGTTTTAAAGATATGCGCTTTGCCTTGAATCAAACCCGTGGCACCAGTTTTAGCTTTGGCGCAACTGTGACGCTATTTTCGATGATCCCCATAGTCAACTTTATCGTCATGCCAGTGGCGATTTGTGGCGCGACGGCCATGTGGGTCGATAAGTATCGTGAAGCGTATCGCAACCATGCCATCGCACCCGAGTAGTAACACCAGCAGTGCTGAGTCATGGCTCAGCACTGCTCCCCAATTTTTTTAGACCCAATAATCCAATCATGTTTCGCCTCGTTAAAATCAACGCAAACCTTGTAACAATTACTCGCTATTGTTAACTTCACGTTTTCTGGCAAAATGCGCGCCACGAATGTGTTATTTGAGTCTTTTTTGTTGAAATCAATCTTAGCCATCATCTTATCTAGTCTTGCTTTTCTACCTGTAACTTGCCTTGCTGGCTATGCCAGCCAATTTCAGTTAGCTATTCCAACACTTAACAGTGCTGCCAATATCGACGGTGAGTTGGACGATGCCATTTGGCAACAAGCCGCAGTCACAGAGCTCAAATACGAAACCCAACCAGGGGAAAACATTGCCGCATTAGTGAAAACCGAGGCGCGAGTTTATGCGACTAAAACCAGTCTTTTTGTGGCATTTACTGCCAAAGACATTAATCCCAAACTCATTCGGGCCACACTCAAGGACAGAGACAAGCTGTGGAGTGATGATTTAGTCGGAATTAAACTCGATACTTTTAATAATGCCCGTTTAGCGTACCAATTTTTTATTAATCCCCTTGGCGTGCAATTAGACTCAATTGAAAACGAACTAACGGGTGAAGAAAGCGAAGCATGGGATGGTATTTGGAAATCCGCAGGCAAGATCACCGCCGATGGCTATCAGGTCGAAGTCGAGTTACCACTGAGACTGTTCAACTTTGACGACAAGAAAAGCCTGCAAGAATGGGGCTTTGAGTTAATTCGTTATTATCCACGCAATGAAAAACATCGCCTATCGACCCATAAGATTGACCGTAATACGAGTTGTCAACTTTGTCAGTTAGGTGTGGCTTCTGGCTTGGCGGGGGCAGAACAAGGACAGGATGTACAAATCACCCCGACTTTTATCGCCAACCGTAACGAACATAAACAGGCGGATGGCTGGGAAGCTGATAACAATCTCGAGCCAGGTGTAGACTTACGCTGGGGCATTAATTCCAGCACCTTACTCAATGCCACCATTAATCCCGATTTTTCCCAAGTGGAATCCGATGCTGGCCAGCTCGATGTGAACAGCACTTTCTCCTTGTTCTATGATGAGAAACGGCCGTTCTTTTTGGATAATAAAGACTATTTCGACACACAGGTGAATCTGCTGCACACCCGCAATATTGTTGCACCTGACTATGGTATCAAACTGACAAGTAAGAGCGATGATCACACCTTAGCTCTGCTAGCGAGTAACGATAGCCAAACCACGTTTTTGGTACCGGGAAATTTAAGCTCAGAGGTTGCCTCGCTTGATCAAGAAAGTTTGAACCTTGCGGGACGTTATCGTTTCGACATGAGCAAAACCTTCTCCATCGGTGGATTACTTACCGCGAAAACGAGCAGTGACAACACTCACAATGGTACAGTAAATAACCTGCACTATGGGATTAACAGCCAACCCGATTACCACAACTATGTCATTAGTCTGGATGCGAAATATCAACCAACACCACAGGACAGTTTCACTGCACAAGTGGCCCAATCGGATACTCAATACCCCACGGGAGTCTATCGTCAATTTTGTACTGATACTGAAAATGACCCTAGTAATGGTTTGCCCTGTGGCCAATCTCAGCTTGATTGCGAACTCGGTCACTGCCAACTCAACGAACAAGTATTACGTAGCCAATCTGATAGCCGCTTTGGCGGCAATTTATATCAGTTAACCTTTAAACACGAAGAGCGAAATTGGTTTGCTTACAGTGAATACAACGCAGTTGATCCCGATTTTCGTGCCGATTTAGGCTTTGTCGAAAAAATCGATTACCGCACCTTTGAGGCTGGTGCGGGTTTGATTTGGTATCCTACGGGCACCTTTAACAAGGTGGAATTAGCGGGAGATTGGGATATCACTCATAACCAAGCAGGCGAACGACTTGAAGAAGAGTATGAAGCCTACATCGAAATCCTCGGCGCATTACAAAGCGAAATCACCTTTGGTGTAGAAACCCGTGAACGTGTGGGCCCTCGCCGCGATGCTTCACAACTCACTATCGCCGGAAATAGTCAACTATATGATGAAACCCAAGTGTGGTTTTATGGCGCAGTAACCCCGTTATCGCCCCTGAGTATGGAGCTTGAAATGTACTACGGCGATGAAATTGATTTTATCAATGATAGGCTGGGCACTAAAACGCAAATGAACCCGAGTATCAATTGGAAAATTGCTAATGGACTTTCTATCGATATATCCCATCTTTATCAGCAAATGGATGTGGAACAAGGTGCACTTTTTACCGCTAATCTGAGCGATGTACGCCTCAACTGGCAATTCAGTCTACACAGTTTTATTCGCCTTTCTAGCATTTACACCCGGATAAATCGCAATGTGGCGCAGTATTTATATTCGGCGCCTCAGAGTGAGGAAGCGCATTTAGGCAATGAGCTCCTCTACGGTTATAAACTCAATCCGCAGAGTGTGTTCTACCTCGGATACTCTGATAGTTTACAGGCTAATGATGAGTTAAGCCGCCTGACGCGGGACGAGAAAACCTACTTTATGAAGTTAAGTTACGCATGGCTGCTATAAACAATCATTGCCTTAAACAGAAAGCAACTTAGGCAAACAACTGACATAAAAAAGCCCACATCTTCCTCGATGTGGGCTTTTTATTATGACGGTGAGAATCTTAGACCTTCTGCAGAATAACGCTGCCAATAGAATATCCTGCGCCAAACGAACTCAATAAACCTAAATCGCCAGTCTTAAAGTCACCGGAAAACTTGTGAAATGCAATAACAGAACCCGCGGAAGCCGTATTGGCGTATTCATCTAACACCACGGGCGCTTGTTCCGCTGACACATCATCCCCTAACAGCTTTCTCACCACGAACTGATTCATGTTGATGTTGGCTTGATGTAACCACAAACGTTTGAAGGACTGTGGCGTTAACGCTTGTTCGGCCAGATGTTCATCCAAATGTTGATAAATCATCGGCAACAGCTCTTTAAATACCTTGCGCCCTTGTTGGTGGAATAGCTTATCGGCTTGATGGGCCGCACTCGGATCGCAGCGGTTCAAGAAACCGAAATTACTGCGAATATTGTTCGAGTAATCGGTAAAACAGCGGCTTGAGAGGATCTTAAACACATGGTCAGACTGGGCTAAGCTTTGTTCTTCCAGTACCAGAGCCGTCGCTACATCACCGAAGATAAAATGGCTGTCACGGTCGCGATAATTCACCTGTGCCGAGCAAATTTCAGGGTTGATCACTAGCACTCTTGAGGCAGAACCCGTAGCAATGGCATTAGCCGCGGCGACAATTGCAAACGTCGCCGATGAACACGCTACCTGCATGTCGTAACCATAACCCCGCGTACCCAGTGCACGTTGAATTTCAATCGCCATAGCAGGATACGCACGCTGAGTATAAGCACAGGCAACAATCACTAAGTCAATTTGTTCAGCCTTGAGATTGGCATTTTTAAGCGCCATCAATGCGGCTTCAAGGCCAATCTCGGCCTGCATCGATAATTCGTCACTACTGCGCTCAGGAATCAACGGCATCATGACTTCGGGATCCAGAATGCCCTCTTTCACCATCACATATCTGTGCTTGATGCCTGAGGCTTTTTCAATAAACTCGCTCGATGAATAGGACAAAGCCGCAACATGGCCTTGCTCAATTAAGCCTGCATTTTCAAGATTGAAAATATCCACATAAGCATTGAAGCTCTCAACTAAGGCTTCATTGGAAATACTGTGGGGCGGCGTAAATAGGCCACTCCCCGAAATGACGACCTGTTTCATAAATGCTCCAAACGGGTACTGGTTGTAAGGTGAGCAGAGGATGCATCATCACTCGTAAGCACAGGTGCTAACTCATTTTGCCCCTGCGCTTGTTGCTCTAATCGTTGCTTTTTATGCATTTGCACTAAGTCTATCACGACTGTTGAAGATATTTTATCTTGGATCCCCTGCCGATTGGCATCCCAAAATATTTGCATAAAGCCAAGTAAGCCAGTGGTAAAGCCTGCGGCATAGCCGCCATAACGGCCAAACGCGGCCCATAAACTGATGTTGGCACCATCGAGCTGGATCACCCGAATGCCCAGCATCTTCTTACCTAAGGTTTGACCATCAAATCGTGCAGTAAAGACGGTAAAGTAAAACGCTGCCCAACCAAAACCCAGCCCCATATCACTCAGAAAGCCTTTCACCCAAGCAACAACACTATGGGTTGGAGCTTCATCAACGGTTCTGAGGCGAGAATATTGCGAAGAGCTCACATTTACTGCATCAGCCACCGCGCTTTGCGGCTGTACATCCGGCGAAATAGCTTGAATAGGCTGAAGTGGCTCAGGCGGAGAATCTGTTGTCGCCAACTCAACAGGAAGCGTAATAACAGGCCATAGGCTGCCATTAAGCACTTCCGCCTGTAACTTTTCACTGTCTATGGCAGGCAAACTACTGTTGGCTATGGTTGCTAGCACTATTTCACGTTGATCATTTTCTGTCATGCCCTTTGATCCTGAAGCGCTTTTTATCGCTTCATGTAGGGATTGAACTTGAGTTTTACCACAAGCATAATTATTGCACTGGCTCAACGACATCAATGCTGGTAGTGACGTAATGATTTGTTCACCTAATGCCAATTGTTGCTCTACTCCCTCACTGCTTTTAACGTCTGTTCCATTAAAATCAAACAGATTATTGGCGGTTGTCAGCAACATAAAAACCAACATCAAGGCATAAAGTCCCCACTTGAGTAAACGACCAAACTTACGACTGCGCTTTTCAATCCAGATAATACTGACCACCAGCAAGACAAACATCCAATCCATCTGCTCAGCTAACACAGTGATCAGCAAACCATCAATCAGTATGGCTAACATCCGCTTCAACGGTGTCGCCAATGGGGTGTATAACACGGATGCTGCAATGGTAAATGCCTTTGGTGTTACCATCGTTTTTGGATCTTTACCCAGATCCATTTGTTGCTGCTTCATCTTTGCGCTTGTCCGATACGAGTGATAGGCTAGTTTTACGATTGAGACATCAAGAAGTTATCCCTGTTAATGCCACAATCTTTTTTATGTTAGCAAGAGGTTAACACAGTTAAACTGGCTGCCAATCAGGGTTTGCGAATAACAGCACCCCCTTTAATAACCAAATCGAATAAAGAAGAACAAACAATCACTTCTAAAAGCGCCACAGCAGATTATGATTCAGTAGTGCCAACATAGGAGCAAGCAATCCATGAGCAAAATTTTCGAAGATAATTCATATACTATTGGTAATACACCACTAGTACGTTTAAACCGTGTTAGCCAAGGTAAAGTGCTGGCCAAAGTCGAAGCCCGTAACCCAAGCTTCAGTGTTAAATGCCGTATCGGTGCCAATATGATTTGGGATGCCGAGAAGAAAGGTCTATTAACAAAAAATCACGAGCTGATTGAGCCGACATCAGGCAACACAGGTATTGCATTAGCGTATGTTGCCGCGGCCCGTGGCTATAAACTGACCCTGACCATGCCAAATACCATGAGTTTAGAGCGTCGTAAGCTACTCAAAGCCTTAGGCGCAACTCTCGTGCTGACTGAAGGCGCAAAAGGCATGAAAGGTGCGATTGATAAAGCGGAAGAAATTCGCCAATCGGCTCCTGAAAAATACATTTTATTGCAGCAGTTTAATAACCCTGCTAACCCAGAAATCCATGAAAAAACCACAGGTCCAGAAATCTGGAATGATACCGATGGTGAAGTGGATGTGTTTGTTGCCGGTGTAGGTACTGGCGGTACAATTACTGGTGTAAGCCGTTACTTGAAAAAAGTGGCCGGTAAAACCATCACCTCAGTTGCGGTTGAGCCAGCAGATTCTCCTGTTATAGCTCAAACCTTAGCGGGTTTACCAGTGCAACCAGGGCCGCATAAAATTCAAGGTATTGGTGCAGGCTTTATCCCAGGTAACTTAGATTTAGAATTGATTGACCGTGTTGAGGCTGTAACTAACGATGAAGCCATCGACATGGCCCGCCGCTTAATGCAAGAAGAAGGCATTTTAGTGGGTATTTCATCGGGTGCCGCCGTTGTCGCCGCAAACCGCATCGCTGAGTTGCCAGAGTTTGCAGGCAAAACCATTGTGGTGATTTTGCCATCGGCAGCCGAGCGTTACCTATCTTCAGTCTTGTTCCAAGGCCAATTCGGCGACGAAGAAAACGTTCAATAAACGACGTTTTATCGTCCTTAAAATACCCAGCTTTGGCTGGGTATTTTTATTTATGGCATTCCATTATTTAGATCTCGATTACAGAGCATAAACAAGTTACTGCTCAAGTTTGGATACAGCTCATAGTTCTTTGTATCTCAACTGGCTTTCACGGCTAACTTGGTTATAAAGAACGGACCAGCTCGCCAATTCATTCCTTTTTATGTCTTTTTACCGAACACCAAGTAATATCAGCGCCTTCAATGCGAAGTTTGAAGCTCAAAAAATTGCCTTTGGCCCCATCAGCTTTCAAGTCGCCCACTGCCTACTCAAATTCGATGTGCTAGCCCAAATAGATAACGCGGCCGATCATGGGATCACTGCAGCCGAGTTAAGGCAATCCACCCCACTGAGTGAATATGCCTTGGGAGTATTGTTGGATATGGGACTCAGTATGGGTTTAGTTTGGCAAAATGAAAATGGTTATGTGCTCGATAAAACGGGGCACTTTTTACTCCATGACGACATGGCCGCCATCAATCTTAACTTTGTGCAGGATGTTTGCTATCAAGGCCTTTTTAACCTTGATACCGCGCTACTCGAAGGCAAGGCCGCAGGACTTAAGGTGTTCGGTGACTGGAATACCATCTACCCCGCCTTAAAAGATCTACCACCCAAAGCGAAACAGAGCTGGTTTGCCTTCGATCATTACTATTCGGATCATGCCTTTCCACACCTTCTGCCATTAGTGTTTACCCATAAGCCAATCCATTTAGTGGATATAGGCGGCAATACGGGAAAATGGGCACTGAGCTGCTGTGATTATGACGCAAACGTTGAAGTCACGATTATGGATTTTCCGGGGCAACTAGAGGTAGCCACACAAAATGCACTCGCACGAGGTTTTGCAGCACGAGTGCATACCTTTGCCACCGATCTGCTGGACGACTCCCAACCCTTTGTCGAAGGCGCCGATACTTACTGGATGAGTCAATTTCTGGATTGCTTTTCAAAAAGCCAAATCCTGAGCATTTTACAACGTACGGCAAAGGCAATGACATCAAGCAGCCAACTCTTTATCGTCGAAACCTTTTGGGATAGACAGCCATCGGCCGCCTCCGCCTATTGCGTAAATGCCACTAGCCTCTATTTCAGCGCCATGGCCAATGGCAATAGCCGCATGTATCACTCTAAGGATTTATTGGCCCTGCTTCACCAAGCGGGACTGTATGTAGATGAAGATACAGATAATCTTGGCCTAGGGCACACGCTACTACGTTGTAAACTCAAACCTTAAGTTTAATAGCAACATCAAAGTAAATAAAAATTATGTAATGAATAAAATTAATCAAATTTATTTATTATTGATACCCACAGTACACTAAATACATCAAAACAGCGCCCCAAAAAAGCGATGTTAAGCATTGTCAGTATTGAGAGGTATTCAAAATGACTTCAAAACGCAAACGCTGGACATCCCACGCAGCTAAACTTCCCAGCCCTATGGCTGGGTTGGCATTGGCAATTGCCAGCTTAGGTTGGACATGGGAGAACATGACACCTTCACTTAATGGCGCAGGACAACTCACAGGCGCCATCATAGCCTCTGTGTTGCTGTTATTGCTCATGGGTAAATTCATGCTTCATCCTAATATTTTAAAGGACGAGCTAAGTCACCCTGTGATTGGTAGTGTAATCCCCACCTTCGCCATGGGCTTGATGGTGGTGTCTAAATCACTCGGCGATTATTTCCCCCATGCAGGCTTAACTCTGTGGCTAGTCGCCATTGGTATCCATGTGATCTTCCTAAGCGCGTTTATCTATTATCGCGCCATTGATTTTAAACTCGAGCACATGGTTCCGAGCTGGTTCGTACCACCGATTGGCATTATCGTCGCGGCAGTGTCTTTCCCTGTGTCTGACTACCAATGGTTAGCAAATGTCATTTTGGTTTTTGGGATGTTGGCTTACTTAATCATGCTGCCTTTGATGCTCTATCGCCTCATTTTCTGTCAGGCGATACCCGATGCCGCTAAACCAACCATTGCCATTCTCGCGGCGCCCGCCAGTTTATCACTTGCAGGTTATCTGACCGTTTGCGAGCAGGCGTCGATTCCCTTAGTCGCCTTACTACTGAGCATCGCCATTCTGATGACCAGCATCATCTACTTGGCCTTCTTTCACCTACTAAAACTGCCCTTTAGCCCAGGCTACGCAGCCTTTACCTTCCCTATGGTGATCGGTGCAACCGCCCTCTTTAAAACCGCAGCTTGGTTAACGCAGTTCAATAACATGGGTGAGTTAGCGATATGGATAAAATACTTAGCAGAATTCGAACTGGTAATCGCCACCTTAGTGGTTGCCTATGTCGCCCTATGTTATTTAGGACACTACTTTCCACTGCAATTTAAAGTGGCAGAGCTAATAAACAGAATAGAACCAAGTAAAAATTAATTCTCTATTATATGCACTCTGCACACATTAATTAGAAAAACCTACTGAAACTCAAAAGAATATTAAAACACCCCCCTAAAAAAACTGTTCAATTTCAAACCAAACCTATCCTAGGCCTTCTAAAAAAGTGCACATTTAAAAGAATAAACTATCTAACTTAAACAGCATGGAACCCTTTATATCAAGCTCAGCTTCACGAGCAAACCTGAAGATATACGGAATGACAAACTAAATAAGCAACATTTCCTATTTTCTCTATAAAAATAATAAAAAAGTATGATTTAACCAAAAACAAATTAAAACAAAATTAAAACAAAATTAAAACAAAATTAAAACAATATAACAATAACACACTCAATACTTAAACAAAATTTAAACAAAATTTACAAAAAAAGATACGTGAAATGCCAAATAACCATCACTAACGGCATTAATGATGCGCAAACCCTTTTTAAAAAAAACATTTAGTATCAACTTTTACAAATCAGAAACAATTTAAGAAACATTTAGAATGTTGCACTTGTTATTTTCTTGTGGTTATATCTTGAACCTAATTAAAGGTGACACTTATTGGTTACAAAAGTGACTTTTAATAAAATAAGAATTAAACAAAAAAACAAATGTTAAGGGAGAATAGAATGCGCGCAAAATCTACATTAGCCAAAGCAGTTCGCTTTGCGTTAATCAGCGGAGTTGCTACAGCAGCATTATCAACTTCAGCAGTATTTGCTGCTGAAGACGGTGCAAAAGTTGAACGTATTGAAGTAACAGGTTCTCGTATTCAAAGAACTGATATGGAATCAGCATTGCCTGTTACGGTTTTATCGGCTGAAGATATAGCTAAAACAGGCTTAAGCGACGTTTCTGCAGTATTAGCTCAAATGCCATTTAATACTGCGGGAAGTTTTATTAGTGACGCTGGAAGTTCAGCAAGTAACCATGCAAGTTCAGGCATGCGCGGATTAGGCTCTAACCGTACGCTAACATTAATTAACGGACGTCGGATCGCTCCTTCCGCAACATTTGGTGGTGATTCAACCAACCTCAACTTAATCCCTATGGATGCAATTGAGCGTATCGAAATTTTACGTGATGGTGCATCAGCTATTTATGGTTCTGACGCTATCGGTGGTGTAATTAACATAATTCTTAAAAAGACATTCGATGGCTTAGCATTCGATGCAAAATTCGGTAGCCCAACACAAGGTGGACGTGATGAAAAATCTGCTTCTATTACATTTGGTAAAACTGATGATAAAGGTAGTAGTTTAGTTGTTATCGAACATAAAGCATTTGACCCTCTGCAAGGTGGACAACGCCCTCACATAACAGCTAACTGGGACCAAAAATATGGTCGAAGTGGTTTGTATGCTCCAGAAGGAACATATCGTCCTGTAGCATCTCGCCCAGGAAAAGGCGCTGATGGAACATTTGATGACCCTGTTTACACAGGATTACAAGTTCCAGGTAAAGACTGTCCTGCTGATAGAGTTATTACCACTAAAGATGGCTCGGCCTGTGGATTCAGTCATTTTGATGGCACAGATTACTTACCTGAACAAACTAAAGACTCTATTTTTTCAAATATGACTCATCGCATTTCTGATGAACTAGAGTGGTTTGGTCAAGCAATTGTAATGCGTGATAAATCAACCACATCTTCAACAGCATTATGGACTCCTAATCTATATATGGCTGCTGATAACAAGTTAAATCCAACATATGGCACAGCTCAAGCGTCAGAGGTTCAAGCCTATCACCGCTTAAAAGGTGTAGCTGATCGCAAAACAGAATTCGACTCAAATGTAGTCGATATCGTTACTGGCTTGAATCTTGAATTAGATGCTGGTTCATTAAGCTGGTATGTTCAATATTCTGATCAAGTCGTTAATATCGAAACGGACTCTTATGTCTTTGAAGATAAGTTACAAGAAGCTGTAGATAAAGAACTGTATAACCCTTTTGTGGAAGGTGGCAATGCAACACAGGCAACCTTAGATACATTTTTGCATACAGCAACACGTAAAGCGACATCGAACACAACTGGTACAGGTTTATCTTGGGCAGCTTTAGCACCAATAGCATTACCTGGTGGCGATTTAGGCTATGCCGTCGGTGTTGAATATCAAAAAATGGAGTACAAAGATACTCGTGATGCGCAACAAGCGGCAGGCAATGTACTAGGTACTTATGGTGGTGATTCAGCTGGTGACCGAAGCTATAAAGCTGCATTTGTTGAATTAGAGCTTCCAGTTCTAGAAAATTTAAACGTTAAACTTGCTAGTCGTTATGACCAATACAGTCTTCCTGATGTTGGCCAATTATCAAGTTCAATTAACGTGCGTTATGAAGTGCTTGATAACTTAGTATTAAGAGCATCTTATGGACAAGGCTTTAGAGCACCGTCTTTAGACGACTTACTAGGCGAGCCAGCAACAAGTTATGATTCAATAACTGATACCACTCTGTGCCAAAGCTTACCTGATGATCAACAAGCAGGTAACAAAGCATGTGAAGATAACCAGTATTTACGTAAAAGTTCAGGTAATAAAGATTTAGAACCAGAAAAATCAGCTCAATACTCATTTGGTGCAGTGTGGAACATCACCGAAAATATTGATTTTGTCGTTGATTACTACAATATTGAAATCACTGACCAAGTAAGTTATATCGATGCTCAGACTATTGTCGACTTAGAAGCGACAGCTGGTTTAGGCGCCTACGATCCAAACTACATTTATGTAAAACGTAAAGCTGATGGCACAATCGATGAAATTGGTGCTGGCAACATCAACATGGATGGCGTACAAACCTCAGGTCTTGATGTCTCTTTTACGTCTAAATACGATCTAGGCGCTATGGGTGAGCTGAAGTTCGCAGTTGAGGGTACATATGCACTTGAATATTCAGAGCAAGCAAGTCCAATTGCTCAACGCTATGATGTTTTAGGAACTAAAGGTTATCCACCACTGCGTTTCAATACTACATTTAGCTACGCTATTGACGATTTTTCCGCGTCTTTAATCGCTAAATATATTGATTCTTATGATGGTGAAACACCACAACAGCAGGAAGCCGGCACTAATAAGCAAGACTTCTCTTCGTTTACAACTTGGGATATGACACTTAACTATGACTTCAACAATTATGGGAAAGTCACTGTAGGTGCACGTAACTTATTTGATGCCATGCCAACAGTTAACTATAGCTTAGGTTACCCTGGATACGACACTGATACGCACAACATCTTAGGTCGTGTAGTATTTGCAGGATACAAAGTTAAGTTCTAATATCGCATTTCTCAATTAGAACTAGAACCTAATCAAAAAACGGCATCTTCGGATGCCGTTTTTATTTACTTCATTACTTTCACTTCAGACTGATAATTAAAGACGTTTTAAGAATGTTTAGTCAGCTTAATCTCACTCTGATGCTGAGTTTTTTCAGTATGTGAATGTGGTGCAGAAAAGTGTTCATGATGAGCTTTGTGTGATTCAGCCAAGGTGACTTTACCCTGCTCTATCCACCAATAACCTAAACCAACAATCACACCGCCACCGACAATATTGCCTAAGGTTACAGGTATTAAATTATTGAATATAAAGTTTGCCACGGTTAAATCGGCAAATTGTGCTTGAGTAACCCCTAAAGACACGAAGAACTCTGGGCTGGCGATAGATTGGATCATCATGCCCATAGGCACCATAAATAAGTTAGCGATACTGTGTTCAAAGCCACTACTAACGAACATAGCCACAGGTAAAATTAACAGTAATGATTTCGTCAGTACATCACGGCTAGCAAAGGTCATCCACACACCTAAACACACCAACATGTTACATAAAATGCCTAAACTAAAAGCTTGGACCCAAGTATGGTGCAGTTTGTGCTGTGCCACTTTAAGTGCATTTAATCCCCAATTACCACCATCAAGCTCATACATACCTGCGGCAGTGATCAAGCAAACCATCAACATGGCTCCGACAAAATTGCCGGCATACACGCGGCACCAACATTTGAGTAATTCAGCGCCAGTGACCTGTTTTTGTGCCCATGCAACGGTACTGAGCACAGAACTGGTGAACAGTTCTCCACCGCAAACAACCACTAAAATTAAACCTAAACTAAAGGCTATTCCGCCAACGAAACGAACTAAACCCCAAGACGCATCGCCTGCGCCAGTGGTTACGGTTAAATAAAAAACAAAGGCTAAAGCGATAAATGCGCCAGCAAACACGGCTAAGCCAAAGGACTGCCAAGGTGCTTTAACCACTTTGCTTGTCCCGTAAATTTCAGCCTGATTGTAACAACTAAAATGAGCTGAAACCTGTGGCGCTTCATGTGCGCTGTTTGTCACAGTTGGAACTGATGACGATGGATTTGGGCTTTTCATTGCATAACTCCAACTTCAGATAAACAAACTTGAACGCGTAGCATAGGTATCTCCAGCAGCGCCATTGCGCAGATAATACGAATCAAAACCGAGATAATGATTTGCTTAAATGATGATTCACTAAAGTCTCGCTTTGTATCATACAACGCGCTTATGCTGTGAAGCAGATATTGCTAAAGCGTGATGCTATTCACACCCAAAATGTGAAAACTTTGAAGCCAAAAACACAAAAGGTTAATTGGTCTTACCATGGTGACACAATTTTCATCGCGAGAATGTGGCTTAATTAAGATGGTATACGATGCAAATCCTGCACGTTTCCATCTCATATTTAGTGAACTAACGCTTAAATTAATGCGCTATAGATTCAAGTTAACCTCAGCAATGACACATTAAATGACCAAGAGCTTGACGCGTGTCTCTCGGTATTCATTAAATTGAACCGATACTTTAGCATTTACAGTTTAGTCCAACAGCAAGTAACAAGTTGCCTGCATCATAGCAAACTACTGTATTTAGCCACTCTTTAACCCTTCCTGAATGATTTAAGCATTGCATGCTTTATTTGATGGCGTTATGACATGCCGTCTCCTAAATCGACACTAAGTTAGCAAATAAAAATAAATTAATACAAATAGCTAACATCAAACTTATTTTTAATATCATAACCACTGCGCCTACTGTGACAGCTCCCATTATCGAGCCGTGACTCCCACCAATCAAAATCAGCCTATACGAGGATAGATTTATCCTCGCTAAAGGTGGACAGTAAATGGGAACAATATAGGCAGGCTGATTTAAGAGATAATGGGGTTCAGATGTCACACCAACTTAAAAAGCGTGCCGTATTCCCTATTGTGGTAAAAAAATGCTACCTAGCTAGCAAATTTGGGATTAACAGAGCATAAACCAAGCCGTTTAAGATGCGATAGCGACAGACCTATGTTAATATGCCTATGGACAATTGGTCTTACCAATTATAAAGATTTATCAGTAGCCGATAATCAAAGTAAGCGAATATTTGTCATCTTATCGGGTATCAATAGACAGACTTTTGGAGTGACGAGCGCTTCAAAATCCAGTTCCCATCATAGGGCGTCATCATGAAGGGAGCTTTATTTCAGGAATTAGCTATTGGCTTATACTCAGCATTGCTTAACGCTGATCGCCAATAACCTTTTATCTCAACCAGAAGGTATTAGTACGATGACCGACAAAACTGAACTGTTTGCCAACGCATGGGAAAGCTTTACTCCTGGCGATTGGAAATCTGAAGTCAATGTACGTGACTTTATCCAACAAAACTACGCGCCTTTTGAAGGCGACGAGTCCTTCCTCGCCGGTGCCACCGAAGCGACCACAAAATTGTGGGATAAAGTCATGGAAGGCATCAAACAGGAAAACCGTACCCACGCGCCTGTTGATTTCGACACTAAGATGGTTTCAACCATCACTTCCCACGACGCTGGCTATATCAACAAAGAATTAGAAACTATCGTTGGCTTACAAACAGACGCGCCGCTAAAACGCGCTATGTTGCCTAACGGTGGTATTCGTATGGTGGAAAGCTCATGCGCCGCCTACGATCGTGTACTGGATGAAGATGTTAAATACGTTTATTCAGAACTGCGCAAAACCCATAACCAAGGTGTGTTCGATGTTTACACCCCCGAAATTATGGCCTGTCGTAAATCAGGTATTTTAACGGGCTTACCCGATGCTTATGGCCGTGGCCGTATCATTGGTGACTATCGCCGTGTGGCACTTTACGGTATCGATTACCTGATGAAAGATAAGTTTGCCCAATTTAGCTCACTGCAAGCGCAGTTCGAAGCGGGTGAAGAGTTATCTAACGTTATCCAACTACGTGAAGAAATTGCCGAGCAACACCGTGCATTAGGCCAAATGAAGAAAATGGCTGCCAAGTATGGCTTCGATATTTCTCGTCCAGCGACCAATGCACAAGAAGCGATCCAATGGACTTACTTCGGCTATTTAGCTGCAGTGAAGAGCCAAAACGGCGCTGCCATGTCATTAGGTCGTACCTCTTCATTCCTCGACATCTATATTGAACGTGATCTGAAAAATGGCACCTTAACTGAGCAACAAGCTCAGGAAATGGTTGACCATTTCGTGATGAAATTGCGTATGGTGCGTTTCCTACGTACCCCTGAATACGACGAATTGTTCTCAGGCGACCCAATTTGGGCGACGGAGTCAATCGGCGGTATGGGCTTAGATGGCCGTACGTTAGTGACGAAATCAAGCTTCCGTTTCTTGAACACCCTTTACACTATGGGTCCAAGTCCAGAGCCAAACATCACAGTATTATGGTCAGATAAACTGCCAATCGGTTTCAAAAAATATTGCGCCAAAGTGTCTATCGACACTAGCTCAATCCAATACGAAAACGATGACTTAATGCGTCCAGATTTCCAATCAGACGACTATGCAATCGCCTGTTGTGTGAGCCCTATGGTTGTGGGTAAACACATGCAGTTCTTCGGTGCTCGCGCTAACTTAGCGAAAACCATGCTGTATGCGATTAACGGCGGCGTAGACGAAAAACTGAAAATCCAAATTGCCCCTAAAGCAGACATGATCACAGACGAAGTGCTCAACTTTGATGATGTGATGAATCGCTTAGACGGTTTAATGGATTGGTTAGCGACTCAATATGTCACTGCACTGAACTCAATCCACTACATGCACGATAAGTACTCTTACGAAGCCGCGCTCATGGCGCTGCACGACAGAGACGTACGTCGCACTATGGCTTGTGGTATTGCGGGTTTATCTATCGCAGCCGACTCACTATCTGCCATCAAATACGCCACCGTAAAACCGGTTCGTGATGAAAACGGCATAGCAGTTGATTTCGATATCAGCGGTGACTATCCAAAATTTGGTAACAACGACCCACGTGTAGATGATATCGCCTGTGACTTAGTTGAACGTTTTATGGCGAAAATTCGTGACCGTAAAATGTATCGCAATGCGATCCCAACGCAGTCAATTCTGACCATCACCTCAAACGTGGTTTATGGTAAGAAAACCGGTAACACACCAGATGGTCGTCGTTCAGGTGCGCCATTTGCACCGGGTGCAAACCCTATGCATGGCCGTGATGAAAAAGGTGCAATCGCTTCTTTAACCTCAGTGGCAAAACTCCCATTTGCCCACGCTCAAGACGGTATTTCTTATACCTTCTCAATCGTGCCAAATGCGCTGGGTAAAGATGATGATGCTCGCCGTACCAACTTAGCGGCATTGATGGACGGATACTTCGACCACAATGACAAAAAAGAAGGTGGCCAACACTTGAACGTCAACGTGATGAACCGCGAGATGCTCGAAGATGCCGTTAAGCATCCAGACAAGTATCCACAGCTGACCATCCGTGTTTCTGGCTATGCAGTGCGCTTCAACTCACTGACGCCAGAACAACAACAAGATGTGATCACGCGTACATTCACAAAAGGTCTGTAAGCTAAATTAGTCAAGGCTGTAGTACACTGTGCTACAGCCTCACTTATTTTAACAGGAGTCACAATGGCAGTTATCGGTCGGATCCACTCGGTGGAATCCTTTGGCACAGTAGATGGTCCCGGCATACGGTTTATCACCTTTATGCAGGGCTGTTTAATGCGCTGCCAATATTGCCACAACCGTGACACTTGGGATCTTGATGGCGGAAAAGAAGTTCTGGTCGATGAGTTAATGAGTCAAATCATAAGCTATCGGCCTTTTCTCGATGCCAGCAATGGTGGTGTTACGGCCAGTGGTGGTGAAGCCATTTTACAGGCCGAATTTGTCGCCGAATTATTCACAGCCTGTCAGCAAGAAGGTATTCATACCTGTTTAGATACCAATGGTTTTGTACGTAAGTACACGCCAGTGATTGATGAGTTGCTCGACCATACTGACTTGGTCCTGCTCGACATCAAGCACATGGACGATGAAAAACATATTGAGTTAACTAAAGTCAGCAACCATAGAACATTACAGTTTGCGCAGTATTTAGCAGAGCGTAATCAAGCGACATGGATACGTTATGTCGTAGTGGGCGGATTTACCGACGATGAAGCATCGGCATTACAACTGGCCGAGTTTATCAAGCCCATGAAAAACATTGAAAAGGTAGAGTTACTACCCTATCACGAATTAGGTAAACATAAGTGGGAAGCCATGGGCGAAAGCTATCAACTCGATGGGATATCCCCCCCGAGTCGAGAAACCATGGAAAAGATCAAAGCGGTATTTGTCCAACAAGGGATTAACGCGATTTATTAATCCACAGTAATAGAAAAGCCAAAACGGATAACCGCGGCAACGGCCTAAAGTTCTTCCCAATAACTGGCATCTAAACGCTCAAAGGCTATTTTTAAAATCAGTGCCATATCGAGGTAACAGGCCTTAGCGCCTAAAGTGTGGCAATTGATACCCATGGATGACAACTTCGCACTCAACTGGTTAATCCAGTCGAACAGCGTTAACGGTAATGGATGGCGAGCTCGCCAGCCTAACCACAGCAGCCCCTGTAACGGTAAGCTGATGAAAAATAAACCGAGAGTGACAGCTTGGGGCAGAAATGCCCAACCGTGAATATACAGCTGGCTCATGCTCACAAAAATCGCCAGCACTGGCATCACCAGTATGGCGAGCTGAGTTGCTCGGACGACCCGATACTCAGGAAAATAAAAACCCAGTTGTCTAACCATAGGCCAAGTCTTCATATACTGATGACCATCACCTAAGGTTTTGAGGATCTTAATGCTCAATCTTAGACACCAACTACAATGGAATACTGCTCTTACCATAGCACAATCTGGCGAATCGCCCCAAGACTGATATGGTAAAAACACCGCAGTTCCTCATTATTTTGAATCGTTATATTAAACACAATGGCAAAGGGTTTACACATGTCAAATAAACTGGTTTTAGTTCTCAATTGCGGTAGCTCTTCTCTCAAATTTGCCGTCATTGACGCGCAAACAGGTGACGACCAAATTTCTGGCTTAGCCGAATGTTTTGGTTTAGAAGACTCTCGCATTAAATGGAAAATCAACGGCGAAAAACATGAAGCAGCCTTAGGTGCATTTACGGCTCACCGTGAAGCAGTTGAATACATTGTTAATAAAATTCTTGCGGAACAACCTGAATTAGCAGCAAAAATTCAAGCCGTTGGCCATCGTATCGTTCACGGTGGTGAGAAATTCACTCGCTCAGTGATCATCGATGAGAGCGTGATCAAAGGCATCGAAGACTGTGCTTCATTAGCCCCACTGCACAATCCTGCTCACCTTATCGGCATCCGCGCGGCAATGGCCTCTTTCCCTAAATTGCCACAGGTTGCTGTATTTGATACCGCTTTCCACCAAAGCATGCCAGACAGAGCTTATGTCTACGCCCTGCCTTACAAGTTATACCGTGAACACGGTATCCGTCGTTATGGCATGCATGGCACGAGTCATTTATTCGTTAGCCGTGAAGCGGCAAAAATGCTCAACAAGCCCATCGAAGATACCAACGTGATCTGTGCTCATTTAGGCAATGGCGCGTCAGTGACTGCCATCAAAGGCGGCAAAAGTGTCGACACTTCTATGGGCTTAACCCCATTAGAAGGTTTGGTTATGGGCACGCGTTGTGGCGATATTGACCCTTCAATCATCTACCACTTAGTTCATCAACTGGGTTACACCTTAGAAGAAGTGAATAACCTGATGAACAAGCAAAGTGGTCTGCTGGGTATTTCCGAGCTGACCAACGATTGCCGTGGCATCGAAGAAGGTTACGCCGAGGGCCATAAAGGCGCGACCTTAGCCTTAGAAATCTTCTGCTACCGCTTAGCCAAGTACATCGCCTCTTACACTGTGCCACTGGGCCGTTTAGATGCAGTCGTCTTCACCGGTGGTATTGGTGAAAACTCAGATTTAATCCGTGAAAAAGTGCTCAACATGCTGGAAATATTCAATTTCCATGTCGATAGTGAGCGCAACAAAGCGGCGCGTTTCGGTAAGAAAGGTATCATCACCCAAGATAAAGGCACGATTGCCATGGTGATCCCAACGAACGAAGAATGGGTTATCGCCGAAGATTCCATTAAACTTATCAACAAATAAAAAGGCCGAAGCCGTTTGCTCACCCAAACGGCTTTATACCTTACGTAGCCGTACTCACAAGCAAATTTGCAGAAACTATTCTGCCAAAAACCATCGACACTAGAGGTTTTTATGTCTCGTAATATTATGTTAATCCCCATAGGTACCGGAGTCGGCCTGACCTCCTTAAGCCTTGGGATGGTGCGCGCACTGGAGCGCCACGGGGTTAAGGTTCAGTTCTTTAAGCCTATTTCTCAGCTTCGTCCAAACGATAATGGCCCAGAACGCTCGACCACTATTCTGAGCAAATCGCCAACAGTAAATCCCTTAGAGCCCTTCGACATGGCCCATGCCGAAGCCTTAATTCGCGCCGATCAAATCGACGTCTTAATGGAGCAAATCATCGCCCGTGCGGCCGATTGCGCTAGCAACACAGAGACCTTAATTGTCGAAGGTTTAGTGCCAACGCGTAATCATCCCTTCGCCGATGATGTGAACTATGCCATCGCTAAAGCCATGGATGCCGACGTAATTTTTATTGCCACACCAGGCAGTGATACGGCTACAGGGCTAATGAATCGCCTCGAAATCGCCTATAACTCTTGGGGCGGGAAAAAGAATAAACGCTTAATTGGTGCTGTAATTAACAAGATTGGTGCCCCCGTGGACGACGAAGGTCGCGCGCGCCCTGATCTATCTGAAGTCTTTGATCACCAAGGTGTTCAACGCTCAGATGCGGCCAGCATGTTCCAACTGCCGGGTAAAAGCCCACTGCGTATTTTAGGCAGCGTGCCCTACAATCTTGATCTTGTCGCTCCTCGTGCGTCGGATTTAGCGAAACATTTAAGTGCACGCATTCTAAATGCTGGTGAAATGCATACCCGCCGCCTGCGTAAAGTAACCTTTTGTGCCCGCAGTATCCCGAACATGGTCACTCATATCAAGACTGACTCCTTGCTTGTAACCTCAGGCGATCGCTCAGATGTGATCGTATCAGCCTGTCTTGCGGCCATGAACGGCGTGAAAATTGGTGCCCTGTTGTTGACCGGTAGCTACGAGCCAGAGCCAGAAATCCTTAAGCTGTGTGAACAGGCCTTTGAAACCGGTTTACCTGTGTTCTTAATAGACAGTAACACTTGGCAAACCTCGCTCAACATTCAACGTTTCGACCATGAAGTACCTGTCGATGACGCGGTTCGTATCGATCTGGTGCAGGATTATGTGGCCAGCCACATTGACCAAACGTGGATTGAAAGCGTGACTAAAAACTCACCCCGTGAGCATCGCCTGTCGCCACCCGCTTTCCGTTACAAACTCACGGAATTGGCGCGCGCCGCCCACAAGACTGTGGTGCTTCCAGAAGGTGATGAGCCGCGTACCATTAAAGCGGCGGCCATTTGTGCAGAACGCGGTATTGCTCGCTGTGTACTCTTAGGTAAAAAAGATGAAATCCTGCGTATCGCCGCCCAGCAAGATGTGGTGCTTGGCGAAGGCGTGATCATTATCGATCCTGAAGAGGTGCGCGACCGTTACGTAGAACCTATGTTGGAACTGCGTCGCAGCAAAGGCTTAACTGAAGTCGTTGCCCGTGAACAGTTAGAAGACAACATGGTGCTCGGCACTATGATGCTGGCGCAAAACGAAGTCGACGGTATCGTTTCTGGTGCGGTTAACACCACAGCCAATACCATTCGCCCACCACTGCAATTGATCAAAACGGCACCTGGCTCAAGCTTAGTTTCATCCATCTTCTTTATGCTGATGCCAGATCAAGTGCTTGTTTACGGTGACTGTGCGATTAACCCAGATCCCAATGCTGAGCAGTTAGCAGATATCGCCATCCAATCGGCGGAATCAGCAAAAGCCTTCGGTATCGAGCCAAGAGTGGCGATGATCAGCTACTCAACTGGCAACTCAGGTACAGGTTCTGATGTGGATAAAGTGCGTGAAGCAACCCGTATTGCCAAAGAAAAACGCCCAGATCTGATTATTGATGGTCCATTGCAATACGATGCGGCGGTTATGCCAAACGTTGCCCGCTCTAAGGCACCTAATAGCCCTGTCGCTGGTCAAGCTACCGTTTTCGTGTTCCCAGACCTTAATACAGGCAACACGACTTACAAGGCCGTACAGCGAAGCGCCGATCTGATCAGTATTGGTCCTATGCTGCAAGGTATGCGCAAACCTGTGAACGACTTGTCTCGCGGCGCGTTAGTCGATGACATCGTCTACACTATCGCACTAACGGCAATTCAAGCCGCACAAAACGACGCAGCTAAAAGCTAACAGCATTAAATCTGCATAGCGTTACGCACAAAAAAGCACTGGTTATTACCGGTGCTTTTTTATGCTCAAATTTAGCGTAAACCATACCGTTGATCGCAAGAATCGCTTAATGGATGAGTCGAAATTACAAAAGATGAAGAAAAAACGAGAAATATCGAATTATGCAGTGTGAATAAGCTCGGCAAATTGCGAAAAATATCCACAAGTAGAAGTGGAACATAATGGAAAGCAGAAAAGCGTCACTTTTTAACCAGCAAATAAAGCAAGACAATATCAATGACTTACAAAGTATCACTGAAGTCTTCAACATAGTTTTCCACAGTTTCTGTGGATAACCTTTTTATATGACTCCTAACTATATGCCACACACATGAGGTTTGAGTCAATGCTTTTCACAATAGACAGCGAATCACGACAAGACTTGTACATTACAGCTAAAATCGCGATACTCGGAACAAATTCCAATAACTAAAACTTATGCGAACTCTATTTTTTTTCTCCCTCCTGTTCCTCTTCGGTTGTGGCGATCCCTCAACGCAAGAGCAACGCCAGTTATCACCGGAAGAAGTGAGCTTAGGCTTTTTTAAAGCGATTTATGTTGATCGTAATGTTGAACAAGCCAAGCAATACGTCGACGATCCCATTAAACAAGTGCTCACCCATTACCACATTGCCGCAGCCGTACAGCGTAATATGCTCGGCCTATCTATGACCAATGTTGAAATGGAAATTGATGATATCGATATCGACTTCTTCCGCAAATTTACCAAAGACGTCATTGTTGTGGTCAAAATGAAAGGTCTTAAAGGTGGTCAACCATGGATTGATGACAGGACCATACGCCTACACAAAATTGGTAGCCAATGGATTATCGTCGAACTTCTGCCTGAAAAGCGCAAAGTTAACGGTTAACCCCCTTTCTTGCCTGCTTTCACCGCGCATACCTTGTCATACAATCATTCTGCTTACTTTCAGCCAAAAAAATAGCAACCTTAGGGTTGCTATTTTTTTGTGCTTGTTCTGTTATTTCCGACTCATAAGTACCGTCAGTTTAATCGCTATCGATTAAGCTTGGATCACTTCTTCTTCGCTTTCAGCAGGTAAAGACGTTAGTACATCGTCTTTCACTTGATAATAAGCATTTTCGTATTCATGAACTTCCATAACAACTCCTGCTTGATTGGGTAAGGTCGCAGAGGCTTGCCATTCTATGCTGACATTTTGCCTATGAGGAAAGGGATACATTCCGTGGGCTGGAGTATAACAAAGCAAAAGCCACAATTACAGAAAACTTTCAGTTTTGTATCGCCAAGCATAGCATTTAAGGCTGGTTATCATTTAAATAGCTCACAATCAGTGATTCGACATGAAAGACTTTCACTTTTCTACGAGGATATTGAGGCCATGCTGACGCCATTTCATCATTCGCTTTATACACAAAAGCGATTAACAGAAATCACTTACATAAAATGAATCTAGGGAATGCCATTAGATGTTCAGGGCAGGCTTTATGGTGAAATGTCCACCCTAAAACACTTAGACCAACATCAAGTCAGTAAAGTGATTAAAACCTATGGGCGATCGCAGCTATCTGAGCGATTAAGCTACTGAATAATAAGTGCTGAGTAATAAGCGACTGTGTAAAAAGCTAAACATTCAACCTAAGCCGACAAAAAGGCCAGTTAATACTGGCCTGTTAAGCTAAATCAGGCCTAGGCTTGAGTCGATAAGCGGTAGTGAAGCACCTTAAGTGACTTCTCTTCAGACACATCCATAAAGGCTAGCGGATTGGCTAAGCGCTCTATGTATTCGAGTGCAGGTGCTGCTTCCGCTACCTGTTGACGCAGGAAAGTGGTATCGAGTTCAGGTGCATTTAGACACAGTAATACTTCGCCATTCTCGGCAAGCAACTCAGGTAACCGCCTAATTAAACGCACATAATCCTTAGTCGCAACAAAACTGCCCTTCTGATTGCTCGGTGGATCGGCAACAACAATGTCGTAGGGACCGAGCTTTTTCAGTTTGCCCCAAGATTTAAAAATATCATGGCCTAAAAAACGGGCCCCCGCGCTAAAGCCATTCAGCAAATGGTTCTGCTTGCCTATGCCTAATGCGCCTTTGCTCATGTCCATATTCACGACTTCATCGGCGCCCCCTTGTAATGCCGCGACCGAGAAACCACAGGTATAAGCGAACAAATTAAGCACCTTTTTATAACGGGCGTTTGCTCTCACCCACTCACGGCCATTGGCCATATCGAGGAAGAGTCCGTGGTTTTGTCCGCGCATTAGGTGCACCTGAAACCGTGCGCCATTTTCGCTAACGATATGCGGCTCAGGCACTTCACCTTGCAATAATTGGGTAAACGTCTCCCCCGTACTACGGTATTGGTAGACTAAATTCAATTGACTATCTGGCCGAATAGCTTGCCAGCGCACTGCAATCGCCTGTTGGCAGAGGGTTAAATCCGTATCCTCCAAGGGAGTAAAGCTGGTCAGCAATAGCACTGGTGCAAACCAATCTAAACATAGGTGCTCACAACCCACGTAATGCCCACCGCGGCCGTGAAATAACCGCACCGCATCATCACCTAACTCAATTGTCGCTAGCGCTTGTATAAAACTTTGCATCTTCTATTACTTACTCTCAGTTGCACTTGTATTGGCTTCATCGCCATTGGGAATTGAATTTTCCGTGTTACTGGCCAAGAACTTATCTTCAATATCGTCTGATAATAAAATGGCTAACCAATTACCACTCTTACTCGATTCGAGGGCAATTTTAACCACCATAGTCAATGGCACTGACAGCAACATGCCCACAGAACCTAATAACCAGCCCCAGAAAATTAATGATAAAAACACCACTAAGGTCGATAACCCCAGACCGCGCCCCATAAATTTAGGCTCAATGATATTGCCCATCACCATGTTGGCACCCACGTACAAAAGTGCAGTCCCCCCCGCAGCCGCAGGGCCAAGCTGAATAAAGGCCAACAACACAGCTGGAATGGCGGCAATGATAGAACCAATATTGGGAATATAATTAAACAGGAAAGCAATCACCGCCCATAACATGGCGTAATCCACGCCAATGAAGGTCAACCCCACACCGACGATGATCCCAGTAGCCAAACTCACTAAGGTCTTGATCACCATGTACTGATTCACAGATTGTAAAAAGCGGTCAATCTGCTTTAAGCGCATATCGGGATCGTCCAATGCCAGATGCAATTTCTTTGGCAGCGACTGAGCTTCAAACAGCATAAAGACGATAGTGAGGATGATCAGAAATAAATTCGCCATCACATTGCCGACACCCGATAGCATATTCGTGGTCATAGACAAGGCCATACCTGGGTCAAAATAGGCTAATACCTGATCCTTCGAAATCTGAATATTTAATGCCTGTAATTTATGGATAATCCACGAAAACTGCTCCACCAGCTGATCGCGATATTGGGGCAATTGTTTAGAAAACTCATTGACAGAACTGCCGACGACTGAGGCTAACCATAGGCCCATCAACACAATAAAACCCATCAAGAGGATCACTGCCAGCCATTTAGGCACACGGAACTTTGTCATCAAACCGATTGCAGGATTACAAATCACCGCAAGAAAACTGGACAGCACAAACGGCACCACAATCGGGCTCGCCGCCTTAATCCCTGCCAAAATAATCACTACAAAGGCCATAACCGCAAAGCCACGATAAGCAGCAGAGGGCGCATTAGGTCGAGTCATTTATTAAAAATCCTTCTTGATCTTAGATAAAATTGTTAGGCTAACCCTTGAAACCACTTAACCTCAGCAACTTTAGCTTAAGATAGCCATTTGTCATTATGAAACCAGAAACCGCGATTATACGCATTAAAAACTTAAGACTTCGTACTTTTATTGGCATTAAAGAAGATGAAATCCAAAATCGCCAAGACGTGATCATTAATGTCGTGATCCATTATTGTGCCGAACGTGCCCGCAACAGTGACAATGTCGAGGATGCGCTCAATTACCGCACAATCACCAAAAAGATCATTGAACTGATTGAGAATAACCGTTTCTCATTACTCGAAAATCTCACCAGCCAAACGCTGGCCATCGCCAGTGAGCATCCTTGGGTTGAATTTGCCAGTGTCGAAATAGACAAACCCCATGCACTACGCTTTGCCGATTCAGTCTCGATGGAGTTATGTTATCAAAAATAATCTGGCTAAAAATACTCCGACTAAGTGATCGTTGCACACCGCATTTTGGTATATATCCGCAGAGCTTAACCAATTAAGAGAGGTCCCATGAATATACTGATCACCGGCGCAAGCGGCTTTATTGGCCGCCAATTAGTCGAACGACTGGCGCCATATCATCAACTGACGTTATTAACTCGCTCAGTGCAACAAACACAAAAAGTGCTCGGTAATCAGCACCATTACCTCGAGAGTCTCGATGCGCTAAGCGACTTAAATCACATTGATGCCATTGTAAATCTTGCGGGTGAACCCATAGTCGCTAAACGTTGGAGTAAAAACCAGAAGCAACGCATTTGTGATAGTCGCTGGGATATTACGGCAAGATTAACTCAGCTAATACAGCAGAGTAGCACTCCTCCTCAGATCATGGTGAGTGGTTCGGCAGTCGGTTATTACGGGCGACACGATGATAAATTACTCGATGAGTCTAGTGGCGCCCATGTTGAGTTTAGCCATGACATCTGTCGAAAATGGGAGCAAGAAGCGCTAAATGCAACCTCAGAGCACACACGCGTCTGCATTATCCGTATTGGTATCGTGCTAGGTAAAGGTGGTGCCTTAGAGAAAATGTTACCGCCATTTAAACTCGGACTCGGTGGCCCAATTGGCCATGGACGCCAAGGTATGAGCTGGATCCATGTGCAGGATCTCATTTCCCTTATTGATTTTTTACTCACTCAACAACACTGTAAAGGCATATTTAATGCCACAGCACCCAATCCAGTGAGTAACGCTGTGTTTACCAAAGTGCTCGGAAAAGCACTTAATCGCCCAGCGTTAATCACGACCCCACCGCTTGCATTACGCTTAGCGATGGGCGAAATGTCGGAGCTGCTGACAGAAGGGCAATTTGTTTACCCCAAACGTGCCCTCGAAGCGGGTTTTCAGTTTCAATTCAGTGATCTCGATAACGCCTTAACAAACGTGTTAGCCAAATAGGCCTGTACGCTAGAGCCTAAACTCAGCTTAAATATACTGATAAAATCAGTGGCTGATGCAGGCGGAACTTAGTACTCAAATCCGCTCAACAACCAGGTATATTGTAGCGTCAATTTTGCCATTATTTTAGCAACACTAGAAAAACAAGAGTGTAACATCATGATTTATATTATGATTTAGCGACAATCCGTCCATTTTCTGCTAAACTCGCCTCCATTCGGTCATAGGAGGCACGCATTAACCGCCTCAGCCTTGACCACAGATAGAGTCAGCAACACCTCATAAATAGACAGTTATTTATGCTCAGGAACAGGCTATTTAATCTGCTGTTCTTGGTCTGTAGACCATAAAACGATACACACTCGCGCCTACTCGTCCTTTAAATTTTTATCGGATTGACACTGATCTGTCCTCGACATCAAGCGCTTAACATCCAGCATTAGCAGGTACTTAATAACAAGATGGGTTACTTCTCATTGGACATTGTGCCCAATGAAACGCCCGCACTAAGACAGTTTGTAAGGAATTTTCATGCACACGACCTATATGATTGGCGAGCTAGAATCATTTTTAATTGCCATTTTCGTGCTGTTTATCGGCCACTCTATCAATCGCCATGTACGTGTCTTCAGGCAATATAATATCCCCGAACCCATAGTGGGTGGCCTAGTTGTCGCCGCGGGAGTCACATTTCTTCACTTTCAAAATATCAGTCTCGATTTCAGCCTATCACTGCAAAATACCTTAATGCTGATGTTTTTTAGCACCATTGGCCTCTCGGCAAACTACAAGCTATTGCTCAGCGGTGGTAAAAAAGTCTTCATCTTTTTAGGTGTGGCCTCAGTGTATATTGTGATTCAAAATGCCGTCGGCGTCAGTTTAGCCAGCCTATTGGGGCTCGATCCCATCATGGGACTTATCGCAGGATCAATTACTCTGTCGGGCGGCCATGGTACCGGCGTAGCTTGGTCACAAACCTTTGCTGAGCGCTACGGTATCAACACCTTAGAGTTTGCTATGGCCGCGGCAACTTTTGGTTTGATCATGGGTGGGATCATC
Source organism: Shewanella sp. SM87 (assembly GCF_025653705.1). Classification (NCBI taxonomy): domain Bacteria; kingdom Pseudomonadati; phylum Pseudomonadota; class Gammaproteobacteria; order Alteromonadales; family Shewanellaceae; genus Shewanella; species Shewanella sp. SM87. Next base: position 83,495 of record NZ_JAKKSC010000013.1, on the reverse strand, counting down.
GGTGGCCCCGTCGCGCAGCGATTAATCGGTAAACATAATCTCGTTTCTCGCTATGGAGTTGGCCGCAAGCATCACACTGAACATCCGCATTTAGTCACTTATGATCACTTAGAAGAAGACCAAGTCACCGCCAAAACCATATTAGAAACTCTGTTTGTACTGTTGTTGTGTGTTGCAGGATCAAAATGGCTCACGCTGTGGATCAGCCAATCGGGTATTGCATGGCTAAAGATGCCCGACTTTGTATATGCTCTTTTTCTTGGCGTGCTGATCGCTAATCTCACAGAACTCACCCGCGGTTACAAACCCCATACCGAAAGCATCGATGTGATAGGGACTGTCGCGCTGTCACTCTTCCTCTCAATGGCCTTAATGACTTTAAAGTTATGGGAAATTTTTGATTTAGCGATCCCGCTACTGGTGATTTTACTGGTACAAACCGCAGTGTTGGCCATTTTTGCCTATTTCGTGACGTTCAAAGTCATGGGCAGTAATTACGATGCTGCGGTGATCACCGGTGGACACTGCGGCTTTGGTATGGGTGCAACCCCAACAGCAGTAATGAATATGGGCGCGCTCGTCTCGCGCACAGGGCCATCACCCCAAGCCTTTATGGTAGTACCTATAGTCGGAGCCTTCTTTATCGACATAGTTAACTTAATTGTCTTACAGGGCTATCTGAGCTTTATGAAGTAGTTGTTTATAACTCAATCACTTAAAAAATAGGGCGCCGACTTTGGCGCCCTATTTCATGGTTCAAAATAGTTAAGACTAGAATTCACGCATTAAGCGTTCAGGCCGAGGCAGGTAATAATCATCATAATCAAGGGAGAAAACGACTGAACTTGAACGGCCAACAATCTCATCACGGGGCACGAAGCCAATAACCCGAGAGTCAGCGCTGTTATCACGATTATCACCCAGGGCTAAATAATGCGCCTCTGGCACTGTGACAGGTCCAAAATTGGCAAGCCTTGAGGGTACAGGGTTAAGGCGAATACTGTGGACCATACCGAGTAAATTTTCCTGCATTTCTGTCACATCAGCGGGAGCATAAGCACTCAATGCTTGGGATGTGTAGCTGAGCAGTTCGCCGTTTAAATACAAGCGATTATCCTGCATCATCACAGTATCGCCTGGCACAGCTATTACCCGCTTAATCAGCTTTTTATCGGCCTTTTTCGAGTCAAATACCACAATATCGCCACGAGCAGGATCTGCCAGTTTAACTAATGCGATATGCGTAAATGGCACCCTAAGATCATAAGCCATCTTATTAACAAGAATGCGATCCCCCTCGACGATAGTCGGCAGCATAGAACCCGATGGCACAGTATTCCAATCTGCCACAGCGCTCCTGAACACTAACATTAAGCTGATAAACAGAAAAAAGGAGCGATTATCCTTAAGCAGTTTTGTTATTCCTTTGAACATAATATTCCCTCTATGGCATATATAAGCTAGTCGCTGTTCTCAGTTAGATAGACCCATTGCGTTGCACTAAGTTCTGTTGCTACCTGCTTAAGCACAGATCAATTTGTAAGCCGATGTAAAAAGGCATGTTCATGCTCAAATTCATGTTCGAGTCATGCTCAACCTCAGCAGAATCAGCCAGACAATAAAAAAGCACTGAGCTTAGGCAGCATCAGTGCTTTTAATTGTTAACTCAGCCTATGTACGTCATAAACTCAAGCGTTAACCCATGCAAGCAACCACTAGCTGCCCGCCTTTAATAGCTCAGAGCAAGATTGGCTGAGCAATTCTCGGCAACACCACACCCCAAGTAAGGCGACAATTAAGGCTCCAGAAACTGGGGCAATACCCCACCAAGGCCAGTGCATGTATACATTAAGTTCAAATACTTGCGTCTTAAGTAGATATAACGCAAATTCGGCCACAATTACGGCTAACACACCCGCAATACCGCCAAGTAAGGCGAACTCTAAACCCGTTGCACTGCGCAATAACCATCCTGAAGCACCAAAGGTACGCAACACAGCGAGTTCACATTGCCGAGTTGCCATGCCAGCCTCAGTCTGTGCAATCAAGACTAAGGCACTGGCTAATAACACTAAGGCCAGCACTAAAGACAACGACAGCGACACTTGCTCAATTATCTGCCGCAACTGCCCCACCATAGCGCCAACATCTATGATAGATATCGTCGGAAATTGCTGAATAAGCGCAAGGATCACTGCACCCTTAGGCGTACCATCAGCATTAATAGTCTTATCGTTAGTCGCCTGATCATTCAGATAAAAACTCGCCATCGAGGTATACGCAAAAGGCGCGAGCGCTTCTTGGGTGAAAATCATAAAGAAGTTCGGTTGCAGCGTTTCCCAGTGTACGGCACGAATACTGGCAACTTTAACTGTGAGCTCTTGATTATCAATCACGTAAGTCAGCTTATCGCCAAGACCAATACCTAAACGCTCCGCCACGCCAGACTCCACCGACACTTCATCAGCGGCTTGATTAAAATGCCCCTCTAACAGTTCGTTGTTAGCAGGCAGTGTATTGCGCCACGTTAGGTTTAACTCGCGCGAAATGCCCACTCTTCCCTTTTCACCCGCTTCTGACTGTTCATTCGAAATCAGCGCTTCACCGTTAATTTGAGTTAATCGGCCACGGATCACCGGATAAATGTCTGTCGCCACTATCCCCTTAGCCGTCATGAAATCATTCAAGGGCTTTGCATCATCAGGCGCAATATTGACAAGGAAATAATTAGGCGCATTTTCGGGCAACTGTTTTTGCCATTCGTTAAGTAAATCTTGTCTTAACGCCAAAATCGTCAATAACAGTACCAGTGCAGCGCTAAAGCCGACCAATTGCACCGCATTTTGCCGCGCACGACGCCTTAGCCCCGCCAGCGCTAATTGCAAAGGATTGGTAGTCTTCATACCAACACTGTGTCCTGCTCGTATCATCACAAATCCAAGCAGACTTAATAGCGCAGCCAGCAATAGCACAGCCGCGACCACAGTCAGAGTCAAAGTCCAACTTTGGGAATACAAATAGCCCAATAGCGCCATAGCCCCTAGACTCAGTAGCAAATGCAGCCACATACCAAGCTGTAAGCCTTCTAACTGGCGCTGCAACACCCGCAGTGGCGGAATAGCCAGTAAACGCATCAATGGATAAGCCGAAAACATAAAGGCGCTGATGAGCCCTGTGCTGATGCCGAGTAATAATGGTCGTGTGAGTGGCGGTGAATAGGCCGCAATTTCGGGTGGCAATAGATAACTGATCCCAAAATCGAGTAACCCCCCCCCAATAAGACCTAGACCAATTCCCAGTAGCGTTACCAACAATAAATGAGTACCAAACAACAGGCGAATTTGCTTTGCCGAGGCGCCAAAGGTTTTCAGCATGGCCACCACATCGTAATGACGCTGACAATAACGCTGGGCGGCAATACCTATCGCCGCGCAGGCCAATGCAATGCCCATCAAACTTGCCAGCAGTAAGAAGCGCTCCGCTCGCTTAACGGCTCCCGCAATAGGTGAGTCACCGGATTGCACATCGACCCAACGCTGGGTGCTATTCAAAAGCGGTTTAACACTTTGTTCAAAGGCCGTAAGCGAGGCTTCATCTCCAGCAAATTGATACAGATAAGTCACGCGGCTGCCTGGTTGAATAACACCTGTTTTGGCGACATCCTCCATCCGCATCAATACCACAGGCGATGAAGCAAAAGGATTAAAACCTGCGTCGGGTAAGCGGCTGATCTCATTGCTGAGCACAAATTCGCTGTTACCTAGTTCGATGGATTTGGGATAACCCAAAAGTCCGCCTAAGCGAGTCTCAAACCAGATTTCGCCCGCTTGAGGTAACGCCTTTGTTTTACCGCTGGTGAGTTCAATATCCCCCTTAAGCGGGTAACCCGACTCTACGGCGCGTACTGTGACTAACTGAAACTTATCTCCCGAATAGACCATGGAATTAAATTGCATATTAGTCACATGCTTAAGCCCAAGCGCTTCGGCTTTGGATAAAATCGCCGCATCAATTTTAACTGGCGAATCGATAATACGGTCGGCAGCAATAAACTGTGAAGCTTGACCACTAATTGCCACTTGCAGACGTTCACTCACCCGCGCCAAGCCACTCACAGACAAAACCGCGAGCGTAATAGCGAGGATAATCAATAACAATTGCCCTTGCTGTAACTCGCGTTTAAACAGACGCCATGCCAGACTTAACTCCATTATTAAGCCTCCTTAACATCGGCTAGCGGTTCTGTTTGAGTAATATCTTCCTGTAAATGGCCGTTATCCATCACTAGTTGACGCTCACACCGTTTGGCCAGCAGCAGATCATGGGTAACGAGGACTAAGGTTGTATGGCTTTCTTGATTAAGCTCAAACAACATATCGGCAATCTTATGGCCGTTGACGCTGTCTAAATTGCCTGTTGGTTCATCGGCAAACAAAACTGTAGGCTCACAGATAAAAGCGCGGGCAATCGCCACCCTTTGCTGTTCACCACCCGAAAGCTGTTTGGGTAAATGAGTCAAGCGATGGGATAAACCAACCCGCACCAACATGGCCTGCGCTTTTTCCTTGGCATTGCTCACGCCTGCAAGCTCGGCGGGTAACATGACGTTCTCGAGTGCAGTTAAGGTATCCACTAACATAAAGGATTGAAAAATAAAGCTGACCTTCTGTTTACGCAGTGCCGCTTTTTGCTCTTCATTCAGTGGTGATAATGCCACACCATCGAGCCAAATCTCCCCCGACGTAGGCGTATCAAGCGCCGCAAGCAATCCCAATAAGGTGGATTTGCCCGAACCTGATGGGCCGAGAATAGCCACACTCTCACCTTGCTTGACATCTAAGTTAATGCCCTTGAGGATAGTGAGCGTTCCTTCCTGAGTAATCACTGATTTTTCGAGGTTAACAACATTAATGGCACTGTTTTTTAAGATGACGTTAGACATAGGATCCTTCTTATATAAATCGTTCTGGTATCAAACGCTAAGATTAAAATCAATGGCGAAGACCCTAGGGGCATTCATCCTACTGAGTGTACTCATGGTCACGCCCGCTCACGCGGCAAAGATACTGATCCTCGGCGATAGCTTAGGCGCTAGCTACGGCATGGCAGAACAGTCAGGCTGGGTAGCACTACTGCAAAAAAATCTGCCCGAACATCAGTTTACCAATGGCTCAGTGAGCGGCGAAACCACAGCGGGCGGCCTACGCCGATTACCCGCCTTGCTCGATTCTGTTGCTCCCGATCTTGTGGTCATTGAGCTAGGAGGTAATGATGGTTTACGTGGATTCCCCCCAACGCAACTCGAAAATAATCTAATCCAAATCATTACCCTAGCCAAAGATAGCGGCGCAAAAGTGCTGCTGACCGAGATCATGGTACCGCCTAACTATGGCCCTCGCTATACCCAAAAGTTCACCCAAGTGTATCAAGACATATCTAAAACCCAGGATATAGTGTTGATCCCCTTCTTTATGCAGGATATCGCTCCCCATCCAGAATTAATGCAAAGGGATGGCATTCATCCCAACGAAAAGGCGCAAGCTCAGATTGCGGCTTGGATGCAACCATGGATAGAAAATGCGTTAACCCAATAAAATAGCTGCTATTTTAAGCTAACGAACCGCTTACTTAGCTAAACTCATACTCAACGGATAAAAACGTGTTCTAACGCAAGATTAACCCTATAGATAAACAGTAAAATTCGTGTTAGCAAATGGTTAACTCAAACAAGGAGTCAATATGTCCCTTAGCCATCAGCAAAAAGTGTACATACCCAAGGAAGCCCGTACAAATCAATACATCACAGCCGAAATCAAGGTGACGGATGAGCTACTCAATCAATATCCCGATTATCAAAGCTGTTATCAAACGTTAAGCCGTTTGATATTTAATTTGGCAGAACAACACGATCTCCGTAATGTTCACGTGATCACTAACGATAAACTGCCAGTAGTGCGTTACCATACCGAAGCATATTGCTTCCAAACCACTGAACAAATTCTATTTTTTTATAACCCAGCCTACCACGAAGCCCAAAACTTATTCTCGCAAGAAAACTATCGCGCCCGCAAACTGCGCATTGTGTTTCTTGCCACAGGTGACGATATTCGCAGTAATTCCGCCAGTTTCCATATCAAGGTGCGTGAGTTGCTCACTGAATTAATGCCCTTAATGCCAATAAGCGATCTTAAGGTTAAGGTCCGCGACCATCAGCATTTATCCTATGATCTGTTCGCAAAAGCTAAGGGCTATAAAGAAACCTATGGTTATAAACTGCGCGCCATCGGCCCAAGATATAAAGCCAGAAAATGTGAGTTACCAGAAAACGTTAGCTCTCTCACCTATGTGACTGTGAGCTTGCCACTGAGCCGCAAACTCAAACAGGGTTTATTACCTGACTCAGCCACTGACTTTACGCCTTTATATCAGCATCTTGAAGACTGCTTCCTCAAAGCGGCAGCGAATAGACAACTGACACGCCTTGCTATGATAGCGAACGGCTTAACACCGCTTGTGCGTAACAGTAAGTTTGAAAAGCTCGACAGCAAAGCCGAAGTACAAATGATAGGGTTCGATCCTAATGCGACTGAGCAACAAGTTATCCGTCGCTGGGATGCCGATAACTTAGTCGAAGCCGCGCACTTTACCATAGTGGCAGGTACTAAGGACTGTGATGATTCAGGTTTCGGTCGCTTTATGAACAATGTTGAAACAGCTCTGAAGGCCTTCGCAGCCGACATAGGTGTCGATCCGGAGCGTGAAGATCTCATCGTACGCTTCCATCAACATATCAGCTATCAAATCTAACCCACTTCGGTATTAGCCGCGAAAGCTCAGCAAATGAAAACGCCTGCAAATGCAGGCGTTTTTACTTTTATTCACCAATAGACAGAATTACATAGGACGATTTTTTTCTATGAGGCGATTGAAAATAGCGTTCACAGACAAAGAGGCACCGTGGGCAATTTTATCAGCGAGTTTCTTTCTCACCTGATAACGTATCTTGTACACAGTACGCTCTGTGGCGAGTGACATTATCACATCATCGCTGGTCGAAATCGCATCAACTAAACCTAATTCGATAGCTTGCTGACCGTACCAATGCTCGCCAGTGGCGACTTTCACTAAATCCAACTCAGGGCGATACTTACCAACAAACGCCTTAAATAAGACGTGGGTTTCTTCGAGTTCTTCTTGAAACTTCTGTCTTCCCTCATCGGAGTTTTCACCAAATACTGTCAAGGTGCGCTTAAAATTACCGGCCGTGTGTTGCTCATAATCAATTTCATGCTTTTTCAGCAGGCGGTTAAAGTTAGGCAGTTGAGCAACAACACCAATAGAACCGACAATGGCAAAAGGTGCAGCATAAATTTTATTCGCTACACAAGTCATCATATAGCCACCACTGGCGGCGACTTTATCAACACAGACAGTCAATGGAATATCTGATTGACGTAAGCGATCTAACTGGCTGGAGGCTAAACCATAACCATGCACCATACCACCGCCACTCTCTACATTGACAACCACTTCATCGCCTTTTTCTGCGATAGCGATAATTGCACTGATTTCTTCACGCAGTGATGCAACCTCAGCGGCATCGATACTGCCCTTAAAATCAATCACGAACACTTTGCCCGTGCAGGCTTCATCTGCGGCCTTGTCTTTTGCCTTTTCGTCAGCTTTTAATTGCTTTTCATAGGCTTTGAATTGTTTCTTTGACAGAAGTTCTTCTTTTAAGCCATGCTTAAGTTCTTCTAACTCTTCAGACAAGTTAGTGATCCTCAGCTCGCCCTTATCTGACTTGTGTTTTACAGTAGAAGCCAACACCACAATAATAACGGCAACGATTGCGACCACTATTGTGACGGCTTTCGCCAAAAACATTCCATACTCGTATAAAAATTCCAAAGTGTTCTCCGTTAGGGCGTTACATCATTCAGTCAATTGCGCGCTATTCTAACAGCCTAAAGGCCCATAAAAAAACCCAGCAAAGGCTGGGTTTTTCCGATTAAGGCAAGATTAGTTAGGACAAGTCGCAATGACCCCACTGTTTGTCACTAAAATCGTCGCATCGCCCTTACCTGCAGTAGCAGCATAGGTTGCCACTTGAGCCTGCATTTCAACCGTGGCAGCCGCGGCCATACCATCCGTTGATTCCTTTTCTTTAGGATCAACAATCGAACTGTGGTGACCTTTAGCGAAGCGCACAACGCCATGACCTTTGCTCGTGCTATCGGCACAAGGTAGCCCGATGGCAGCGATCAGTGGCTCAGTGCCCGATAATGGGAAGTTATCGACGCGATTAGGCAGCACTTGATCTGCTAAGTTACCGTTACCATCACCCGCCACTTCAATTAAGTGCACAGGTAAGCCTGTCGCTTTTAACATAGCAGCATGGTTAACAGGATCTGCAGAATCTACCGCTGTTTGAACCGCAAAGGCAAACGTCGGAATAAATTGGGCATATACCCCCTGCACCAGTGCCGCATATTCAGGGCTACCAGGCTCATAACCTGCTGTATTAGCCGCATCGACCTGTGCTTGGAAAGTTGCAGATGCCGTAATATTACTAAACAGCACTGGGCCAAAGGTTGCAGAACCTGCGAATGATCCTGCTAATCCACCTGCTGGCGCAACTAAGGATACAGCATTGATAGCATAAGCATTTGGCAAGGCATCGCCAGTTGCAGGATTCTTCATGCCTGTGCTGGCATAGGTCGCAAAATCGGTGCCCACAATGGCGCCTAAACTCAGACCTTGAGCACTGATTTTAGTCACATCAAATACTTGCGGCTGACCTGCTTGTGCTAAGCCCTGTGCTAAGCCCGTAAGAGCAAGACGCACCCCTAAATGGTCCATCGTCGCTTGACGGAAGTTATCTCGCACCGACAAAGTGCTAGAAATATTCACAAACACCAACGGGTTACCATTTTTAAAGGCATCCGGTTTACCGACAACTGCACCGAAGGCAGGATCTGTCGCAGAGACTTCATAAATACCATCACCGTTAGCATCGAATGAACGCGCACCGTGAAGTGGCATATCAATAGCAACAGTCGCAACCCCCATTGCCGCATACGTGCCGGCATAGGCCAATGACATTTCTTTACCGCCACCTAAACCGTGAAGGGCAATTGTTGTTGGCCAACCAGATGTAGGAGGAATAAACTCACGACCTTGCTGTTGATAAAAAGCGGCCAATTTCGTTGCATTGGGCATAGAAATCAGTACAGATACTGTTTCATAACCTTTGATTGCTGGAATAGGATTGAACTTAGTCAGATGTTTGGTTTTATCAACTGCCGTGCCATCGTCTAAAACCCATGTTTTACCCGCCATTAACGAGGGATTAGCTAAAGCATCAGCAGGGTTAGCAATACCATTAGCCACCGCTTGCATACCAAAATTATTCTGGCTGAGGGTGCCCGCTTGCAGTGCAAGTAGCACAGATACAGGGCTATCACCTTGGGCTTTCCAATGACCATTAATTAATGGTTTACCTTCAGCGGATAAACAACCAACTGAAGAACAATCACCGTAAATAGGCAGTTTAATTTTTGCCGTATACACATCAGCCAAGTTTGCGGCAACATAGGCAGCTCCAGCAGCTGGTGTTAAGCCCGCCACTTGAGCCACAGTCAATCCAGTTGGTGTTGGCATCTGGGCAAAGCTTGGTGCATAGGGAGCCCCCTTCGCCATCAGCAATTTGGTGGTTTCATAGACGTTAGCAACAGACTGAGTTGTAAATAAGCCAGAGTAACTGATGGTTAAAGGATCGACCTTATGGGCCGCAGCAATCCCTTTCTCATAACTATTCACTAAGGTTTGCAGCATCAATTGATCTGGTGTTTCTAAAGGTAACGTATTGATATCCAGCTTCAACAAACCATAGGTCGTTGAAGGAGCGATACCACGACCTTCAGAATCTTGAATAAGATTCGTTGTCGCATAAATATAAGATTGCCCAGCTTTGAGTGGCTTAAGCGGAATTATCACCACTTTTTTGCCCGAAGCGGTTGATATAAAGTCAACGCCAAACTGCAACTCAGCACCCACTTTACAGGCTGAAACTGACGGTTTAGCCTTACATTCGGGATCAGATGATAATGCGCCGCCTACTGTGGCTTCAAACATTCTGACAGCACCCGGTTGTGCAACCGATGCCGCCATTAAGGTCAGCGGTGTACCGTCATGTTTTTTCGCCAAATCGATATCAATAGAAATCGGTGATGTTGTCGACCACCCATCTAACGCCCCAAGCGCTATTTGTGGATCAACATAATTGCCCGAGCTTTCACCCGGAATTGATAATGTGCCATCTTTGGTGCCACTGAACAGCAAATCATTCGGTAATGGAACTTTTGAATTAGCAGGGTCGAACACCATGTGCGATTCAGGGATGAGCACTTCTGTCTTATCCTTGAGTTCATTAAAACTGTCCTCACCACATCCTGTGAGGCCCAGTGCAGATGCAATCGCAACACCCAAAATGAGTCTTTTCATCTTTTTTCCCCAAATCTTGTTGTAATAGTTTTGTTTTCCCCAAGAAATTAGTCACAATAGCTTTTAGATCTGTGACCAATAGGGCTTATGTTAGCCCCTAACTCATTTCAAGTTAACGTAAAAATATTGAGTTAGCCACAAGTTTGTCACAAAGATTTTAGCTATTGATAACAAAGTTTCATTCATTTGTTTGAAACATGCGTTTATCACTTCGGCGACTCTAGAAGTGGCGGGCATTCTCGCCAAGAGGAAAAAGAGACTCATGTTGGAATATCAAGCAACAAAAGATTTACTCAAGGGCAAGACGATTTTAGTCACAGGCGCTGGTGCTGGCATAGGCCGTACCGCCGCCATTAAGTTTGCAAAACACGGCGCCACTGTGATTTTACTTGGTAAAACAGTGAAAAAATTGGAAGCTGTTTACGACGTAATAGAACAAGCCGGTTATCCCAAACCTGCCATAGTGCCATTGGATCTTAAGGGCGCAACGGAACAAAATTATCGCGATATGGCCGATACCATAGCCGAGCAATTCGATCATTTAGACGGCTTATTACATAACGCTAGCTTACTCGGTGCCTTAGGTCCGTTTGAACACATAGATATTCCATCACTCGAAGACGTGCTCAAAGTGAACGTCACGGCCCAAGTCATGCTAACTAAAGCATTACTACCTGTGATGCGCCAAGCACCCAGTGCATCTATTATCTTTACGTCGAGCAGTGTGGGTCGTCAAGGCCGCGCCTATTGGGGACCTTATGCTTTCTCTAAGTTTGCCACCGAAGGTATGATGCAAGTTCTCGCCCATGAATGCGATGGCACCTCAGTTCGAGTTAACAGCATCAATCCAGGAGCTACCCGCACTGAGATGCGCGCTAAAGCCTACCCTGCAGAGAATCCACTGGATCTCAAAACCGCTGAAGAGATCATGCCGACCTATCTCTATTTGATGGGTCAAGATTCTAGTGCCGTCAACGGACAGCAGTTTAACGCACAGTAATCGAATCGCTTATTGAGTTTCTGCCTGTATGATTCAGCAATATTAAAGGGCCTATTTATGGCTCTTTATTATTTTAGATATTCTCAAAATGAAACCCAGAACTTGTCGATGATATTAAGAACGACAAAGATACCGCACCGCCAATCCTAGCTTAACTGAATTTTTGCAAAATAAATCATCGTTTTAGCTTTGGCGACTCTGTTTGACTCATCAAGCGAATTTTGTGTATCCAGCTGTGAGTCAGCTAACTCATGGCTGGAGTAATAACTTACCCACAACTCATTTCCGTCAATCACAACGCCCGCATAACTGGTATCGCCCTTCGATGGCAGTGTCAGTAGTTCTTGAACCACGCCAGTATCTGGATGAATTTCAACTAAAGCCGTACGAACTTGCTCATCGTATAAACGCACTACAGCCAACAAACGGGATTGATACATCAACATCACTGGCCCACCAATGCGCTTATCGAGTTCTTGCCATTGCCAATCGGTGAATGGCGCGCGACTGTGGCCGAGTAAACCGACAAATTCTGGGCCCCATACGGGATCGCGCCTCAATAGACAAAAGCCGTTTTCTTGATGAAAAACAATGGCAGTTTCGTTGACATAACCTTGATTATTAAACAGCTTTAGCCAAGTTTCAAACTTCACCCCATCCTCACTCTTATACAAACGGGTATCACCATCAGGCCCAGCGCGATAACCCACGCCATAGAGTGCATTTTGATGCTCGGTTAAGCGCCATAACCAATAGCCTTTATCCGCGACTTTTAACGCATCCGACCACGCTAGCCCATTGGCTGAGCGCCAAAGATATGATTGTAAGCCAGACTTATCGTGTAAAGTCCCGCCACCGAGTAAGAGTAATGCCCCTTGATACTCAATCAGTTTGCCATCGCGTAAATCCGCCTCATCCGAACGGATCAGTGCCACGCTCTGCCAAGTGTCGCCTAAATCCGCTGAGCGTAGAATTCGTAGCGCACCATCGGGTGATACATGGGCAGTCCCTTCACGGAAAACGCAAAACAGTGCCCCCTGAAACGTGATTAAATCGGTAAACGCATTATGGGCAGCGTGTTCCCAAATCCGTTTCACTGAAATTAGCTTCATTCATTCACTCCTCAATCCAACTGAGACTTGTTATAACATAGCTGCAAATAACAGAAAGCAAAAAGGCCGCTAAGCGGCCTTTTTCATTGGGATAAAACAACTTAGCTGCGCTGACGCGATGGCTTAGGTTTTCCCGAACCTGTCACTTTATGCTTACGTACTGCGCGGCGAATTTTGGCACTCTTTACTTGAGCACGGGCTACGCTGTGTTTATCGGCAGCAAGCATAGTGCGGGTTTCCGCTTCTAAACCTGCTAGTTTACGCAAGTAGTTAACTTGCTCCATTGGCAATTCAACCCAGCCACCCCGAGGCAGTGATTTTGGCAATTCAACCATACCGTAACGGATACGGATCAAACGGCTCACCTGCACTTCTTGAGATTCCCACAAACGGCGCACTTCACGGTTGCGACCTTCGCGTAAACACACATGCCACCACTGGTTCATGCCTTCGCCACCCGCTGGTTTGATGCTATCAAACTGCGCAGGGCCGTCTTCTAACATGACGCCAGTACGTAAACGTTGCACTGTCGCCTCAGGGATTTCACCAAAGGTACGCACTGCGTATTCGCGGTCGACTTCGTTCGATGGATGCATTAAACGGTTCGCCAACTCACCATCTGACGTAAACAACAATAAGCCTGAGGTGTTAATGTCTAAACGACCAACCGCTACCCAGCGTGAATCACGCACTTTAGGTAAGCGATCGAATACCGTTGGACGGCCTTCAGGATCTTTACGACTACAAATTTCGCCTTCAGGTTTATGATATGCCAGCACACGGCAAATCACATCTTCGGCAGTCTTTAACGAAATGGCTCTGCCATCGATACGCACTTTAGCATCAGCTTCAATACGATCCCCAAGGCTAGCAATTTCACCATCAATACTAACTCGGCCTGCAGCAATCCATGCCTCCATCTCACGACGGGAGCCATGGCCTGCACGGGCCAAGACTTTCTGCAACTTTTCACTCATTAGTATTTTGCTCTTCTGACTGTTCTGGCGCTGATTTCAAACCTGAAAAAACCGCCTGCAATGACTCAGTATCCGACAGCGGCGGTAAATCCGCTAAGGTATCTAAGCCAAAATATGCTAAAAATTCTAAGGTAGTGGCATATAACGCGGGTCGCCCCGGTACTTCTTTATGGCCAACTACTTTAATCCAATGTCTATCTGACAAACTTTTTATGATATGGCTACTTATAGCCACACCGCGCACCTGTTCAATATCGCCGCGAGTCACAGGTTGACGATAAGCAATCACCGCCAAGGTTTCTAATGTTGCACGCGAATATTTAGGCGCCTTTTCTTGCCACAGAGGCTGCAAAAAAGGACTCAAGACTTCTAAGGTCTGGAAGCGATAACCTCCAGCGACTTTCACAAGTTGCACACCTCTGTCTTGATAATCCTGCTGCAGCTCATCCAATGCAGCTTTTATTTTGTCTCTGGAAACCGTGAAATCCACCAATACAGTGTCTTTCAACATTTTCGCCGACAAGGGTTTCCCCAATACAAACAAACTCGCTTCAATAAGCTGTTTTAATTGAGTCGGATTTATCTGCATCAATTAATAGGCCTTAACGTAAATAGTTGAAAACGGCTCTGTTTGGTACAATTCGACCAATAATTCTTTGACTAATTCCATCAAAGCTAAGAAGGTGACTACCACGCCGGCACGGCCTTCTTCTAGGGTAAATAAACGTTCAAATGCCGTAAAATCTTCCGAGTTCAACATGGCTAAAATCTGGCTCATGCGCTCACGGGTCGATAACTGTTCACGCTTAACATGATGATCTTCATAGGCATCGATACGTTTGAGTACATCACCAAAGGCGCGGGCAATTTCAAACAACGAAACTTCTGGCGGGATCATTAACGGCTTAATGTCGGGTGCTGCCACTGCTTTGGCTTGAAATACATCCCGCTCGAGCCGCGGTAAATCATCGAGTTTTTGCGACGCTTCTTTAATCACTTCATAGGCTTTAAGCTGCCGAATAAGCTGTGCCCGTGGATCTTCCTCAACCTCATCTTCGGCCACCATACGCGGCAGCAGCAAACGGGATTTAATCTCTGCAAGCGTTGCCGCCATCACTAAGTAATCAGCGGCAAGTTCGATTCGAGCCTGAGTCAGCAACGTAATATATTCTAAATACTGCGCGGTGATTTGCTGAATGGGTAAATCGACAACGTCTAATTTTTGCTTACGGATCAAATATAAAAGTAAATCCAATGGCCCTTCAAAGGACTCGAGGAACACTTCCAATGCCTCAGGCGGAATAAACAAATCCAGCGGCATTTCGGTCATTGCCTGACCACGAATAACGGCTAAGGGTAAACTCTGTTGCGTGCCCTGCATCCGCTATTTTGCTCCGTTAACACTGCGCTATCCAACCTAGGCTAACGCCAAACGCGCGATTATACCTGTAAATCTACGGCGATAAAACTGCCAAATGTTGACTACCACTATCCGAATCACTTACCCGCATCCATTAGCGATAAATCTAATGCGGCAAATTTAGAGGAACGGCGTGATATCACCCGCGCCTTCACGTAAAATCTCGGCGCCATCTTCAGACATATCAATCACAGTCGTTGGCTTTTCGCCTAAATAACCACCGTGGATAATCACATCCACTTGATGCTCGAGCAAATCACGAATTTGTTCAGGATCAGACTCGGCAAATTCTGCATTCGGCATCACTAAACTGGTCGACATCAGCGGCGCATCTAAGGCTTCAAGTAACGCCAGTGCGATCACATTGTCGGGCACACGAATACCTATGGTCTTTTTCTTGTCATTTTGTAAGCGACGCGGTACTTCTTTAGTCGCTTTGAAAATAAACGTATAAGGCCCAGGCGTGCAACTTTTTAGGATGCGATACGCCTGATTATCCACTTTAGCGTAAGTCGCAAGCTCGGATAAATCGCGGCACATCAAGGAAAAGTTATGATCGTTCTCAATTTGACGAATTCTCGCCATCCGCGTCATCGCGTCTTTCTCACCAATAAGGCAGCCTAAGGCATAGCCCGAATCTGTGGGATAAACAATTACACCGCCGCTTTTCAATACGGCAACCGCCTGACTTATAAGCCGCGTTTGCGGATTTACTTCATGTACATAAAAAAACTGACTCATGGTCGTTCCATCCAAGATTCCGATTGCCAGACCCAATCAATACCTTGGGGCTGATACAGATTTTTACCTAATTCTATCCAATTGCTCGGAAAGTGAAAATCACTCCCTATCGATGCAAGCAATTGATTTTGTAAGCTCAGCGCCACAAGATTGGCCCTGTCGTCTAACGTTTGCTGGCCGAGTACCACTTCCATGGCATCTCCACCGGCTTCTTTAAATTCACGCACTAAGCGCTTAAGCCACTTAGCTGATAACTTATAACCACTGGGATGCGCCAACACGGCTAATCCACCTGCGTTATGGATGATATCAATGGCACTGGCCATATCACCCCAATTATTAGGCACATAACCAGTTTTACCGCGGGCAAGGTAGCGTTTAAAGACGCTGGGCATATCCACAGCATGACCATTTTCAGCCATCCAGCGAGCGTAATGTCCACGGCTCAATGCCGCATCACCCGCCAACGCCTTAGCACCTTCGTAGGCACCTTCAATGCCAGCTTTAGCTAATCTATGACCAATTTCTTGAGCACGTAATTCACGTAATTCACGCTGGTTTTCTAAAAATGCTAATAACGCTGGATTATCAGCATCGAAGTTAAGCGCCACTATGTGGATATCGTAACTGTTCCAGCGAGTAGAGATTTCCACGCCAGAAATCAATTTCAATGGAGTAGCTTGAGCCTGATTAAAGGCACGGGCTTCAGGTAAACCAGCCACTGTGTCGTGATCGGTAATGGCAAATAACTGCACACCCTTTTCAAGGGCTCTTGCCACCAATTCAGACGGCGTTAACTGACCATCGGACGCGGTCGTGTGGCTATGTAGATCAGCCAATATGCTTTGAGTATTCATGGCGCTATTGTACGCGAACTTGTTAACAAATGCGCTGCTATCTCGTATTTTGTGGCTGAGTAACATCAATTTTATGCATCATTGCAGCGAATAAATCGCAGGAAGTGAAAAATATTCAATTGACATTCAGCTCCAGCTAAGGTTTTCTATACACCAATTACTGAATTAGCGAGACCCTTTTGAATGACACACATTAACGCTTCATTAAACATCATTTGGTGGTGGCACTTCCCAACGTAGCGGGTGGTGTGAAGCTCTGTGCTCATTTGAAAGTGACCAGAATCAACAAGAAGCCCGCAGAAATGCGGGCTTTTTTGTTAGGTGCGAAAAATGTCGGCAGACTCGGGTAAAAAAATTAAGAAAGCGAGATAACTCATGATGTTAAAGACATTTTATAAGGTAGCTGGAATATGAACATGCCCAAACAGACATTCGCACGCTCAAGCACACTCAAGGCGGCATTAACCTACCACAGCGATCCACTACGCTTATATCAGCACATCACCCAAGATGCGCCCCATACTATGTTGCTCGAATCGGCCGAAATCGACAGTAAAGATCACTTAAAAAGCATGGTGATGACCCATGCCGCCATGATGATCCGCTGTGACGGTTATCAGCTGACCTTCACTGCACTGACCGACAATGGCGCGAGCTTACTTGATCCCATCGAACGCTTTTTTAGCCCGACCGCCCACTGCCAAAGCGCGCAATCCACCTTAGTGGTGACACTACAAAAAGACACTCAATTGCAGGATGAAGATGCACGCTTAAAATCGACCTCGCCACTCGATGGTCTACGGATGTTTATACAGCAGATTGGTTGTGGCGCCCATACTGACAGCCAGACCAAGCCCGCCTTTGAGGATCTGTTTTTAGGTGGCGTGCTGGCCTACGACTTGATTGATACTGTCGAACCACTGCCCGCCGTACCGAACCGCGATAACGATTGTCCAGACTACTTATTTTACCTCGCCGAAACCTTAATCCTTATCGATCATAAACTGAAACAAGCCGACATCATTACCCATAACTTCAGTCACGATTCAGCTCAATATGCCGCCATCACCGCAGCGCTAAGCGAGCGAGTTCAGCAGTTAAGCACACAATGTAAAACTCTGGGTAATTCACCTGCCGATATACCGACACTGGTCGCCATCGACGCAACTGAGCAAGTCAATATTTCCGATGAGGTGTTCAAACAAACCATTATCGATTTGAAAGAACACATTATTGCGGGCGATATTTTCCAAGTAGTGCCATCCCGTAGCTTTAGTTTGCCTTGCCCGAATACTTTAGGGGCTTATCGTGCCCTGCGCCTGACTAACCCTAGCCCTTACATGTTTTATTTCAGGGGCCATGATTTCACGCTTTTTGGTGCCTCACCAGAAAGTGCGCTCAAATTTGATGCCAGCAGTAATCAAGTCGAAGTCTATCCGATTGCTGGCACCCGTAAACGCGGTAAAACCGCCACGGGCGAGATTGATTTTGACTTAGACAGCCGTATTGAACTTGAACTGCGTTTAGATAAAAAAGAACTGTCGGAACACTTAATGCTGGTCGATTTAGCTCGCAACGATATCGCACGCATCAGCCAAAGCGGCAGCCGCAAAGTCGCCGAACTATTAAAAGTTGACCGTTATTCCCATGTGATGCACCTCGTCAGCCGTGTAACGGGTCAACTGCGTCAAGATTTAGATGCCCTGCATGCTTATCAGGCCTGTATGAATATGGGCACATTAGTGGGCGCACCAAAAGTACGTGCATCACAACTGGTACGCCAAGCAGAAAAAGCCCGTCGCGGCAGCTATGGCGGCGCTGTGGGTTACCTTAATGCCCTTGGTGACATGGACACTTGCATCGTGATCCGCTCCGCCTTTGTCAAAAATGGCACCGCCTTTATTCAAGCGGGCGCTGGCGTGGTATTTGATTCTGATCCACAAAGCGAAGCAGATGAAACCCGTCAAAAAGCCCAAGCCGTGATTTCGGCCATCAAGATGGGCGCTGGACTGCTAGCAAATGAATCGTCAGCTCAATCCACTTCAGCACAATCCTCTTCAGTGCAATATAAATAGGAGCCAAACATGAAACTCTATCTACTCGATAACTTTGACTCCTTTACCTATAACTTAGTGGATCAATTTCGCAGCCTTGGCTGTGAAGTGGTGATTTACCGCAACGATGTTGCCGCCGATTATATAGCTGAAAAACTGCTTAACGAACAAGAGCCTGCAGCCCTCGTGTTATCACCAGGACCAGGTGCGCCCCATGAGGCAGGTTCTATGATGGCACTTATCGCCAAAGTTGCGGGTAAGGTGCCTATGCTGGGTATCTGCCTTGGGCATCAAGCTATGGTGGAATATTATGGCGGCACAGTGGCACGCGCACCTTTTGTGGTACACGGCAAGGCAAGCCCCACTTTCCATGACGGTACTGGCGTATTTGCTGGTTTGCCTTCTCCCCTGCCCGTTGCCCGTTATCACAGTCTCGTCGCCACTCAAGTACCGGATTGCTTGCAAGTGATCGCAACCACTGACGCTATGCCGATGGCAATTTTGCACCCGCAGCATAGAGCCGTTGGGTTTCAGTTCCACCCAGAATCGATTCTGACGACGTTGGGCAGCACACTGCTCATTCAAACCTTGGCATTTCTGACCCAAGACATGACAGCAGGAGTAAATGCATGAGTACAAACCATATTCAGCCTTTACTCGATGTTTTATACCAAGGTAAGAGTTTAAGTCGCGAGCACACCGCCGAACTTTTTGGCGCGTTAATTCGCGGTGAAATGAGTGAAGCCACTATGGCAGGCATGTTAGTCGCGCTCAAGATGCGCGGCGAAACCATAGATGAGATCAGCGGCGCCGCCGATGCCATGCGCGCCGCCGCCAAGACGTTTCCCTACTCGAATGGCGATAACCTTAGCAATGGCATCGTTGACATAGTTGGCACCGGTGGCGATGGCTTTAATACCATTAATATTTCCACCACTGCGGCCTTTGTTGCCGCGGCGGCGGGCGCCAAGGTCGCCAAACACGGCAATCGTAGCGTGTCGAGTAAATCGGGTTCATCGGATCTATTGGCGCAGTTTGGCATTGACTTAACCATGTCACCAGACACCGCCAGTCGTTGCCTCGACGCATTGAACCTGTGCTTTTTATTTGCGCCCCACTACCACGGCGGAGTAAAACATGCGGGGTCGGTCAGGCAAGCACTGAAAACGCGCACCTTATTCAATGTGTTAGGGCCACTTATCAATCCTGCCCGCCCCGAATTTATGTTACTTGGCGTTTATAGCCCTGAGTTAGTCTTACCGATAGCGAAAGTATTAAAGGCGCTTGGCACAAAACGCGCTATGGTAGTGCACGGCAGTGGTTTAGATGAAGTCGCGCTGCACGGCAACACCCAAGTGGCCGAATTAAAAGACGGCGACATCATAGAGTATCAACTCACGCCCGCCGATTTAGGTGTGCCTTTAGCACAAATCAGTGACTTAGAAGGCGGCGAACCCGCGCAGAATGCCTTGATCACCGAGGCAATTTTAAAAGGTTACGGCACAGATGCGCATGCCAATGCGGTCGCCATTAATGCAGGTTGTGCTTTATATGTGTGTGGGATTGCTGATTCAGTGAAAACAGGAACCTTACTTGCGCTCAGTACCATACAAAGCGGTAAAGCCTTTGAATTACTAAGCCAATTAGCTAAAGTCAGCAGTGAAACAAAGGAATAAGTGGCAATGACTCAAGAACTGATAACAAATAGCCAAGATATGAGAACTCAGCCACAGGCAGAAACAAACCCTATGCCAAAAAGTAATGTGTTAACCCGTATAGTCGACACCAAAGCTGCCCATATTGCCGCCCTGAAGCTGCGTTTCCCCGAGGCCAGTCTGTCGCCAAAAATCTCTGACCGCAGTTTATTTGCCGCACTCAAGGCGCCCAAGGCGGGTTACATTTTAGAATGTAAAAAAGCCAGCCCGTCCAAAGGGCTTATCCGCGATGTGTTTGATGTAGAAGCCATTGCCGATATTTACGGAAAATATGCGGCGGGCATTTCGGTATTAACCGACGAGCAGTTTTTCCAAGGGGATATGGACTATATCCCTAAGGTGCGCGCTCGGGTGAACCAACCTATTCTGTGCAAAGATTTTTTTGTCGATGAATACCAAATTAAACTCGCCGCCCACCAAGGTGCCGATGCCATTCTGTTAATGCTATCCGTACTCGATGATGCGCAATATCACCGCCTAGCGAAAGAAGCCGCTAAGTATCAACTCGATGTGCTGACCGAAGTCAGTAACGAAGAAGAACTTAAACGCGCCATCGCATTAGATGCGCCGATTATCGGGATCAATAACCGTAACTTAAGGGATTTGAGTACCGATCTCGCCACCACAGAAACGCTGGCGCCACATATTGGCAGCGACCGCGTGGTGATCAGCGAATCAGGCATCTACAACAATCAGCAAGTACGCCGCCTGAGTCCACTGGTTGATGGTTTCCTCGTCGGCAGCTCAATTATGGCCGAGGCTGATATCGACTTAGCCTGCCGTAAATTGATCTTCGGTCACAATAAAGTCTGCGGCCTCACCCGCATGGAAGATATTCGCGCCGCAGCAACAGCAGGCGCCGTCTATGCCGGGCTGATTTTTGCCGAAAAATCCCCGCGCGCGTTAACCCTTAACGCCGCTGAACAATTGCTCAGGGAATATCGCGCATCCGCGGCTCCCGCCATTGAATTCGTCGGTGTGTTTGTTAATGCCGCGCCAAGCACCATTACGGATACCGCAGCCAGTTTGCAGTTATCTGCCGTACAGCTGCATGGCACTGAAACTGAACTTGAAATCGCACAACTCGCAGAGCGACTTGAGCAAGCGGGACTCACTACTCAAATTTGGAAAGCCGTCAGCGTCGATGCGCAAACGGGTGAGCTTGGTAACTTACCTCAGGGAGCATCGCGATATCTCTTTGATAGTAAAACGGCAGACCAATTTGGCGGCTCGGGCCAAGCCTTTAATTGGCAAAGCATTGATGCGAAATCCCTCTGCCCACAAAAAGCCCATGCCATGTTGGCGGGCGGACTCAACGCCGACAATGCGGCCAGTGCTAATGCCCAAGGATTTTACGGTTTAGATTTTAATTCTGGCCTAGAAACCGCCGCAGGAATTAAATCGGCGCAACTGATCCAAACGGCTTTTGCCCATTTACGTCTCTAAATGGCGAGATAAAACATTCATATCTGTGGCTCAGCTAAAGCAATGCATTTAAACATGTTTGAGCGTAAAGCCATTGATAAATAGATTGATAAGATAAGGAAAAAGGTATGTCAAAGTTAAAGCTTAACCCTTATTTCGGCGAATACGGCGGCATGTATGTGCCACAGATTTTAGTGCCAGCCCTTAAGCAATTAGAAACTGCCTTTGTGGAAGCGCAGGAAGATGAAGACTTTAAAGCCGAGTTTACCGATTTATTGAAAAACTATGCGGGTCGCCCAACAGCACTGACCTTAACCCGCAATTTAAGCCCAAATCCTATGGTGAAAATCTACCTTAAACGGGAAGATTTACTCCACGGCGGCGCCCATAAAACCAACCAAGTGTTAGGCCAAGCCCTGCTGGCTAAGCGCATGGGTAAAAAAGAAATTATTGCCGAAACCGGTGCAGGACAACACGGCGTTGCCACCGCCCTTGCCTGCGCGCTGTTAGGCTTAAAATGTAAAGTCTATATGGGCGCGAAAGACGTTGCGCGCCAATCACCGAACGTATTTAGAATGCGTTTGATGGGCGCGGAAGTGATCCCTGTCACCTCAGGTTCTGCCACCCTAAAAGATGCCTGTAACGAGGCGATGCGCGACTGGTCTGGCAGCTACGAAAAGGCCCACTATCTCCTAGGCACAGCTGCGGGGCCACATCCGTTCCCAACCATAGTGCGTGAATTCCAACGCATTATTGGTGAAGAAACCAAGAAGCAAATGCTGGAACGTGAAGGTCGCCTGCCCGATGCCGTTATCGCTTGTGTTGGCGGCGGTTCCAACGCTATCGGCATGTTTGCTGACTTTATCGACGAACCAAGTGTCGAACTGATTGGCGTCGAACCTGCGGGTAAAGGCATAGACACGCCAATGCACGGCGCGCCGCTTAAACACGGTAAGACAGGTATTTTCTTCGGCATGAAAGCGCCTTTGATGCAAGACAGCGAAGGGCAAATCGAAGAATCTTACTCGATTTCAGCCGGATTGGACTTCCCCTCCGTTGGCCCGCAGCACGCGCATCTTAATGCTACAGGCCGCGCCCGTTATGAATCGGCTACCGACGATGAAGCCTTAGAAGCCTTCCAACAACTGGCGCGCTGTGAAGGGATTATCCCCGCATTAGAATCGGCGCATGCTATCGCCTATGCCGTCAAAATGGCGCGCGAGTGCACCAAAGAAACCATTTTAGTGGTCAATCTTTCCGGTCGTGGCGACAAAGATATTTTCACCGTTTCTGACATTTTGAATGGTAAAGAGGAATAATAAACATGAGTGACACGTCTACCAACACTGGTCGTTACCAAGCCATCTTTGCCAAACTCAACGCCGAAGGCCGTGGCGCTTTTGTCCCCTTCGTTACCCTTGGCGATCCTAGTCCTGAGTTATCGCTAAAAATTATCGATACCTTAGTGCAAAACGGCGCCGATGCCTTAGAACTGGGCTTTCCATTTTCCGATCCCTTGGCCGATGGCCCAGTGATCCAAGGCGCTAACCTGCGTTCTTTAGCCGCAGGCACGACTCCAACGGCGTGTTTTGAATTACTGGCGCAAGTGCGTGCAAAATATCCTGAACTTCCAATCGGTTTGCTGCTGTATGCGAACTTGGTGTTTGCTAATGGCATAGATGCGTTTTACGCCAAAGCGCAACAAGCGGGTGTGGATTCAGTGCTTATCGCCGATGTGCCAGTGGAAGAATCCGCACCCTTTAGCGAAGCCGCTAAAGCCCATGGTATTGCGCCGATTTTTATCGCGCCGCCCAATGCCGACAGTGAAACCCTTGAGCAAGTGAGTAAAAGTGGTGAAGGTTACACCTATCTCTTATCCCGCGCGGGAGTCACAGGCACAGACACGAAAGCTGGCGTGCCGGTAGAGGAAATTTTATCTAAATTAAAAACCTTTAACGCCCCACCACCGCTCCTCGGTTTTGGTATTGCCGAGCCTTTACAGGTAAGCGCCGCCATCAAAGCGGGCGCTGCGGGGGCGATTTCTGGCTCTGCCGTAGTAAAAATCATCGAAACCCACCAGCACGATGAAGCTAAGCTACTGGCGACACTTGGCGATTTTACTCGCGCTATGAAGGCTGCAACCTAAGCGAGTCTTGATTTAACTAATCCAATATAAATCAAGAATTCAATTACAAATAAAATAAGTGAGGTAGACTCATCGCCTCGCTTATTTTGTTTATATTTACCAAGCTCTATGTTTATTCAGCCTTTATCTCCCTCAAACATAATCTATCAAGGCAATACTGACACTCACCCAGTACTACACTGACAGCGTATTTATTTAGTCACAGTTCCTCGATAGAATGCCCTATCGAAGAAAAACGGACTTTTTATGCAGTATCGGATCTATATTCTCGAATTAACGCCTTGGGGCTGTGGTTTTGAAGGTGAAGTTGCAGGTAAATGCGATAATGGTGCGCCAATTTGGTTTTACTACCAAGGTAGCGATCAGCAGGCCGAAATTCGCTTTCCGGTTAACCAATGGGTCACAGTTGAATTGCTTGGCCGATTAGCAAGTGCCAGTCTTCAAGCTGATATGATTAAACAAACGCCACACCAGCATCTGAAATTCCCGCTGCATAACTGTCACTTTGAAGCTTCAGGACAAATCATCGACATCAGCCAAACACCCGAAGATACAATTTACCTGTTGCAATCAAACCTACCGCTCCCCTTTGATAATGAACTTGGGAAATCCCCTATCTCGCTAGGCCATTGGGTCAATGTAACAGGCGAGCTTTGGGTAACAAATTGGATGAATTGAGTCGATAAAAAAAGGTATAGTGCTAGCCTGTAACAAATCATTCGCCTGATACATATCCATTAGAGGATCCGATGACCATTTCTAAATCTTTACCCGATGACAAACCTCGTACTTTTTTGGGGACACCCAAATTACCGGCAAAGTATGCCACTGTGGTGATGCCATTTTTTCTCTCTATTCTCATGAGTTGTATCGTTTCTGGGATCAGCACTTTCAATGGCGTTGGCGCTTCACCGCAATTTCTCGAACTCTGGCTCGGCGCTTGGCTGATCTCATGGGTTGTCGCCTTTCCGACACTGCTGATGGTGTTACCTTTGGTGCGTAAAATCACAGCTCATTTTGTCGATTTACGCTAGTTTTACGACTTAATCTTCCGATTTAACTATTTTATTTCAAAGCCGTTTTAGGACGGCTTTATCTTGAACTCCTTCTCTTATGCGTACAGCGACTAAAAATTACATCGATAATTGCTCGATCTGTTACCCTGCCCATATTCACTTAAACTAAAACAGTACGACCTACACCATACCAATCGTATTAAATCAAAGCGCTCATTGAGCCTCCTGTCCACGCTTTACAATGGATTTACACTGACCGTTTAGCGGCACCTATGTTTATTGTATAAGGATGACATGACTCCCACCTAAATCAATTTTCCTCTGCTCTCGAACCAACTCAAGCATTAATGTAACCCACTGTATTTATATCTTTTATAAAAATAGAGCTCGTAAAACCCTAAATGATATATCCCCAAAACGCTGCCTAATTATCACCCCTTTATCATTTACTTATTTGTACCATTAACCGTATCCGCCCCCCTTATTTATCAGTTAAAAGTATTAACCTACAGCCCACCCAAATGAGAATGGTTTGCATTTGAATATTTTCACATGCTAATTTACCTACCGTTGTCGGGACAGAGACAGCAGGAAATGGCCTAAGGACTGAGCTAAAAATAGCGAGTTGATCAACGCAAGATAAATAGCCAAACAGTCTATTTTGATAACCGCATTCACTTTGGTTTGTGTCCTTAGGTAACTGATTACTGGATCGGCAACGCGCAGTAGCATGTTGCCAAGGAGGCGTAAGTGAGTACACAGCAAAGGGAAATGGATCGCGAAATCTTTGATCTACTTGGCATAGGCATTGGCCCATTCAATCTTGGCCTCGCCGCCTTATCAGAACCTATTGACGGCTTTAACTGCTTATTTTTAGATGCTAAAACCAGTTTTGACTGGCATCCAGGCATGCTACTCAAATCCTCAAGATTGCAAACACCCTTTATGTCGGATCTGGTGACTATGGCCGATCCCACCAGCCGCTACAGCTACCTTAATTTTGCCAAGCAAACGGGCAGACTTTATCCCTTTTATATTCGTGAGAATTTCTTTTTACCCCGCCACGAATACAACTTGTATTGCCAATGGGTGAGCCAACAACTCAGCAACCTTAAATTTGGTTTTAAGGTCACTCAAGTGGATTACAACGCAGGTGAAAGTATTTATCGAGTTACAGGTTTTGATAGGCGCAGTGGTAAAACCCATTCCTATCAATGCCGAAAGCTAGTGCTAGGCACTGGCACTGAACCTTATCTACCAAAGGATTGCCCAATCCAAGATGCACGGGTCATGCATACCGCCAGTTATATGCAGCAAAAAACCTACCTGCAAAGTCAGAGTGCCATCACAGTAATTGGTAGTGGCCAGAGTGCGGCGGAAGTGTTTTACGATCTACTGCAAGATATTGATACCTATGGTTATCAACTCAATTGGATGACACGATCAGCGCGTTTTTATCCCTTGGAATATACCAAGCTTACTTTAGAGATGACCTCGCCAGATTATGTCGATTACTTCCACGAGTTGACCCCTAATCAAAGATGCTCACTGATCGCCAGCCAGAAACAGCTCTACAAAGGGATAAATTCTGAGCTGATAAACGACATTTACGATTTGTTATATCAAAAACGCCTATTGGCCGATTTTCAATGCCGACTGATGACGAATGCGGCGCTGACTCATATCGAGCCCCAAGCCAATATGCTCAAGTTGCATTTCCACCACAATGAAAAAAATCACACCTTTGAGCAAGAAACGGGCGCCGTCATTTTAGGCACAGGTTACCACTATCGTTTACCCGAGTTTATCAGTGGTATTAAACAACAAGTCGAATTCGATGACGCCGGACAACTTAGCGTGCAGCGTGATTACAGCATAGATATTCGAGGGGATATTTTTGTCCAGAATGTCGGTTTGCATACCCATGGGATAAGCTCTCCAGATCTGGGTATGGGCTGTTATCGCAACGGCACCATCTTAAAAGCTGTGCTCGGTTATGCGCCCTACCACATTGAGGAACATATCGCGTTTCAAACCTTCGATCCGGCCAAACTTGCCAGTCATCAGCCCTGCGGCGCCAATGCAATTAACACGCTGGATCTTAATCCAAGACATTTTCCTAAGGCGCCGCACAGAAAAACTCAAGTTGATACGCCACAAACTATCCCTCCAACCAAGATTCCAAGTTCTGGCACAAGTTCAACCGTGAGTTCAGGCGCGGGAACCAATATGCCGGTCTTAATGGCGCCGAACCAGGAGGCATAATAATGGCAAGCCAATTTAGCAACCATTGTTTAACGCAACTATCCGCTATTTCGAGCATTAATGGTTTTCAGTTCAGAGCGTTAGACCTTACACAAGACATCCCAACACTACAGTCTTGGTTTAACCAAGATTACGCCAAGTTTTGGGGTATGCAGGGCTTGAACCTTGATGCCATAAAAAATCTGTTAGCAACAACAGAGCACAAGTTTGCCTTGATAGGTGAATGGCAGGCCAAAGCGCTATTTATGGTGGAACTCTACGATCCCGTCCACGATGAAGTCGGCCAGCACTATCGTGTTGCGCCGGGTGATTGTGGTATGCATCTGATTATCGCACCGCCAGATGGCAAACCCGTCAGCGGCTTATCCTTGAAGGTGATGGATGCGATAGCGCAGCTCGTGCTTGAAAAACTGGCCTTTAATCGCCTAGTGGTTGAACCCGATCAACTCAATAGCAAAATTCATCGCTTAAATAGCCTGATAGGCATTCGCTATGAAAAAGCGATTCAGTTAAACACTAAAGCTGCTTTCCTCGGATTTTGCACTGCGGTCCAGCGCCTTCAACCATCGAGCACGCCCTCTTTGACGAGCCTAGCCCAAACAACCTTAGCCCTGCCAAGTTCAGCTCAGTCAACGCCTGCTCTGCCAAACTTAGCAGAACAATACTTATCAAGCCCAACCCTAGCAAAGCCAAGCTCGCACGCGGCATCTGCAATCTCTCCCATGACATTATCGACTCTTCAGGTGAATTAGATGAACTTACCCACAAAAGCCTTATTAATTAACCCATTGCCAACGCAAGATCATCATGTTCAAGCAGTACATGCTCAACAAAGCTCGGCGCTGTCGACAACATCGACTTCTATGCCAGAGCATTTAACCCCCGCCTATTGGCAAGCGGCTAATCGTCATTTAGTGAAGAAAATCCTCTGCGAATTCACCCACGAGAAGCTCATTACGCCGACCCTATACGGGCAAAAAGCGGGGCTCAATCACTATGAACTGCGGCTCAAAGACAGCACTTATTATTTTAGTGCGCGGCACTATCAGCTCGATCATCTTGCGATTGATGCTGATTCCATCCGCGTTTCACTTGCAGGACAAGAGCAAATCCTCGATGCGATGTCGCTGATCATTTCCCTTAAAAATGACTTAGGGATCAGCGAAACCTTACTACCAACCTATTTAGA
The DNA here is from genome assembly GCF_025653705.1 of Shewanella sp. SM87. Taxonomy (NCBI): domain Bacteria; kingdom Pseudomonadati; phylum Pseudomonadota; class Gammaproteobacteria; order Alteromonadales; family Shewanellaceae; genus Shewanella; species Shewanella sp. SM87. Next base: position 55,072 of record NZ_JAKKSC010000013.1, on the reverse strand, counting down.
AGAAATCACCAGCACCCTTTACAGCAAGGCGTACAAGTTAGCGCATCAGGCGATTCCCGCCGCCACTCTGGCGCGAGCTGATTATCAGAGCATAGAAGCGGGCATGACAGAAGGTCATCCGGTGTTTATTGCCAATAATGGCCGGATTGGTTTTGATATGCAGGATTACCGTCAATTTGCCCCAGAAAGCGCAATGCCGATGCAGTTAGTCTGGCTTGGTGTCCGCAAAAACAAAACCACGTTTGCCGCCCTCGAAAACTTGAGTCACGACGCATTACTAAAGGAAGAGCTTGGCCAACAGTTCACTGACTTCCAACAACGTCTTAAAACACAGCAGCATGATCCACAGGACTTCTACTTTATGCCAGTGCACCCTTGGCAGTGGCGTGAAAAAATTGCCCGCGTCTTTGCCGGCGACATAGCCCGTGGCGATCTGGTTTATCTTGGTGAAGGCAATGAGCAATACCAAGTGCAGCAATCGATACGCACTTTCTTCAATCTTGCATCACCGCAAAAGTGCTACGTCAAAACCGCGCTTTCTATCCTAAATATGGGCTTTATGCGTGGTCTATCGCCCCTTTACATGAGCTGCACACCGCAGATCAATGCTTGGGTTGCAAACTTGGTTGAAAACGATCCTTACTTTGCCCAACAAGGCTTTGTGATCCTGAAGGAAATTGCCGCAATAGGTTATCACCACACCTATTACGAGCAGGCTCTCACCCAAGATAGCGCCTACAAAAAAATGCTCTCTGCCCTGTGGCGCGAAAGCCCACTGCCACACATTGATCCTAAGCAAAATCTGATGACCATGGCTGCGCTACTGCATACGGATCATGAAGATAAGGCCCTTATTGCAGCCTTGATAGCCGCCTCAGGTTTGCCAGCAAAAGACTGGCTGAGCCGTTACCTCAACTTGTATTTATCGCCGCTGTTACATGCCTTTTTCGCCTACGATCTGGTCTTTATGCCCCATGGTGAAAACCTGATCTTAGTGCTCGATGAATATGTGCCAGTCAAGATTTTGATGAAAGACATAGGTGAAGAAGTCGCGGTACTCAATGGCGCGAAGCCGCTACCTGATGATGTAAAACGCCTTGCAGTAAGCCTTGAAGAAGAGATGAAGCTTAACTACATCTTACTGGATATTTTTGACTGTATTTTCCGCTACTTAGCACCGCTGCTCGATGAGCAAACCAGTGTCAGTGAAAGCCAATTCTGGGAGTTAGTGGCAGACAATGTACGTGATTACCAAGCCCAGCATCCACATTTGGCCGACAAGTTTGCCCAATACGATCTGTTTAAGGACAGCTTTGTACGCACGTGCCTCAATCGTATCCAATTGAATAATAACCAGCAAATGATAGACCTCGCCGACAGGGAGAAAAACCTGCGTTTCGCCGGCGGCATCGACAATCCCTTGGCGGCCTTTAGACAAAGCCATGCCTTTAAGCGCCCTATGCTTAGCAGCGCTGAGCAAAGGAAACGTTAACACACCACAAAGTGGATAACCCCGAAACTTTAGCATGGGCCAATGTTGGCCCAGCTTGTTTAATCCCCAACCTAAACGGAATTAAAGATCAACATTATGAAGACTTTTCCTCTCTCCAGCATCGCACTCGTCTGTCGGCAAGCCCTCGTTAACCCGAAGCTATTGCTGTGCTCAGCCATGTTCGCCACGGTTCCCTATGCCACAGCTGACACTGTCGATGCGGATAGTAAAACTAAAAAGCACCAGAAAGAAATTGAAGTCATCAATGTCTTTGGCGCTAAGGATTTACACGACAACCGTTATAAAACCCAAGCAATGAACACGGCAACTGGGCTCGATTTATCCTATCTAGAAACGCCGCAGTCGGTCACGTCTATCACCCGCCAAATGATGAATGATCAACAGCTTAATAGCGTGATTGATGCCATGACCAGCGTTGCGGGGATCAATGCCCGCCCAATGGATAACGACAGATACAGTATTAGTGCCCGCGGCATTGCCGTGACCAGCATTTTGTACGATGGCGTACCCACCACCTACGACACCCGCTTCAACTATGGCGATAATCTGATCGACACCGCCATCTACGAGCGAGTAGAAGTGGTACGCGGCGCGACTGGCCTCATGACGGGAGCCGGTAATCCCTCGGCGGCCATTAACCTTATCCGTAAACGCCCAACTCAAGAGTTTATGGGCAACACCTCGTTAAGTGTGGGCTCATGGAATAATGTGCGTGGTATAGTCGATGTTTCCAGCGGCTTAAATGACTCGGGTTCTGTGCGCGGTCGCGTGGTGGCCGCCTATCAGGATAAAGATTCATTCCAAGACAGGTACGAGCAGCAGCGCACAACGCTATACGGCATAGTCGAAACCGATATTGGCGATAGCACCTTATTCACCCTTGGTGTCGATTACCAAGATGCTACGCCGAGCGGCACTATGTCGGGCGGTTTACCGCTATTTTACAGCGATGGCAATCGCACTAATTATGATCGTGCCACTTCAACGGCGCCCGATTGGGGCTCGGCGCATACCCAAGGCCTCAACACCTTTGCGAGTCTCGAACACAGATTAGATAACGGTTGGAACCTAAAAGGGACTTACACCTACGGCGATAACTCATTGGAGTTCGATGTACTATGGGCCACGGGATATCCTGATCCTGTAACCAATATCGGCGCCACTGCAGGCTCTATCGCCTATGTCGACGGCAGTCGCACCCAACACAATGTGGATTTGCGCGCCGAAGGACAATACCAACTCTTTGGTCAGGAACATCAATTGATGTTTGGCTGGAATGGCCAACGCCAAGAGTTCGCCAATCCCTACTATTATCCCACTGCGGCAGTACCGCCTTTGGGGGATTTTCGCGATCCGAACTTCCAATATCCAAAACCTCAATGGAAGGAAACCTATACCACGGGTTCATTTGGCGAAACCAAACAGAGTGCAGCCTATGTGGCGACTCAGCTTAATCTCAGCGACGCGTTAGCTGTCATCGTCGGATTACGCCTCAATGAGTGGGAAACCGACCAAGATAATTTTGGCAGCCGTTACGATTTCAACATCAGCAACGAACTCACGACTTACTTCGGCCTCACCTACGCCCTGACCGAGCAATATTCGCTCTATGCCAGTTATACGGATATTTTTGCACCGCAAACTAAGCAAAGAATCGATAAAAGCTACCTAGATCCAGTCAAAGGAAAAAACTACGAAGGCGGGATTAAGGCGAGCCTGTTCGATGAGGCTTTAGATATGTCGCTGTCGGTGTTTGAGATCAGGCAAGACAATGTCGGAGTCAGCACTGGCGATGTGATCCCAGGAACAACAACGCAAGTGTATGAAGGCGTAAACGGTACAAAAACACAGGGATTCGAATTTGAATCGACGGGTAAAATCACTGATGACTGGAATCTTTACTTAGGTTACACCCAGTTCACTAGCGAAGATCCTGAAGGCAAACGTATCAGTACCACTTCACCACGCCAGCAATTAAAACTCTTCACCACTTATACCTTTGGCGGTGATTGGCATAAATTGCAAATAGGTGCGGGGGTTAACTGGCAGAGCCGCGTCTACCAAACAGTTAATTCGCCACTTGGCAAAGTCGAAGTAGAGCAAGGCTCTTACGCGCTAGCGAGTCTAATGGCGAGTTACGCCTTCACCGAGCAACTTAAGCTCAGCGCCAACCTGCACAACGCCTTAGATAAAAGCTACTACAGCCAAGTCGGTCAATATAGTCAATTCCAATACGGTACGCCGCGAAGTGCCAGCTTAACCTTGGACTATCGCTTCTAAGTCAGACTTTTATTGAGATAGTTCGAAAACCCTTGTGAGCCCAAATCTTGGGCTCGCAAGGTAATCATTTACATGGACTTATCGATAACCGCGGCAATCAATCACAGCCATTAAGGAGTCACTATGGCAAGCCAACGGAGAGACACCAGACTGCAAACATTGTGCGATATCTCGCCAAGCCACAACGCGTTGAATCAAACTATTTTGTCACTCAATCAGCTGTTACATCAACGGGCACCCTTCTATGGCGAGCACCTTCGCGCAACGCAGTCCACTACTGGGCTCAGTTTTGATGAATGGAGTAACGTCGATACTTATCAAAAACTCATTGCACGTTTTGCCATCGCACACCCTAGCGCAGAAACTCAGAGTGAAACTGAAGCTATAACTGAAGATGAAACCGAGGTTAGTAAAACAGCTGCAACCAGCCGAGCGCACGCTTTGGTCAGTAAAAGCGCTACGGCCAGTAGAAAAGACACTCGCAAAGCGCTGCATTCACTTTGGGGTCAATGGTATTTTGGCCTTTTAGTTCCGCCTGTGATGGAGTGGATTTTTAACGCAAAAAAAGCCGATTTCGAGCCTATTCACTGGCAGCCACAGTCCGTTTTTATGCAGGTACACGCCAGTGGCCGAGTGGCAAAATTTGAATTTAAAATAACAAAGCAACAGCCAAATACCGCTTTGACCTTTAAAAAACACCACGGCATCGAACCACTTTTCCAAATAAACACTAAGCCAAGTTTCAAGACAGACACTAAGGTACACTCGCCATTAACCTCATATAAGCCGCCAGTTGATAAAGAACTCGCCCTACAAGGCCTTATCTTAAACTTACTGCAACCGAGTGTTGAGCGACTACTCACTTTGAGCCCCGTGCCCGCTAAATTATATTGGAGTCACTTAGGCTATCTGATCCACTGGTATCTAGGAGAGTTGGGATTATCTCAGCAACAAAGTCAGCAACTTAAGCAAGCTCTGTTTCGCAGAACGACCTTTTTTGATGGCACCCAAAATCCACTGTATAACAGCATCAATTTGATTGTTGAACCCAAAGAAGGCAGCACAAACATCCACTGCATTCGGCGTACTTGCTGCCTAAGGTATCAACTCGCCAACACTGGCCAATGCCACGATTGCCCACTACTAAGTCGCCCTAACGCTAAGACAAACGCAACCAAACAGGCACAAGTCTAACTTGCCCATTAAACCCATTTAATGGGCAAGATCGCAATCCTAGGCCCATGGTGCTTTTGCCCTTATGTTGCACATGCTACACTCAAGCCCATGTCTCTTTAACATGATTATTTATGAAACAACTGCTTGATTTCCTGCCCCTCGTCATCTTTTTTGCCGTTTATAAATTTTTCGATATTTATATCGCCAGCGGCGCATTGATCGCAGCCACAGCGCTTCAATTGATCGTGACCTATGCGCTATATAAGAAACTTGAAAAGATGCACTTAATCACCTTTGCTATGGTGACAGTGTTTGGCACACTCACTTTAGTGTTTCACGATGATTCTTTTATCAAGTGGAAAGTGACCATTATCTATAGTTTGTTTGCCATCGCCTTAGGTGTCAGTCAATTGCTCAATAAATCGATATTAAAGTCGATGTTAGGCAAAGAAATGCAAGTAGACGACAAAATTTGGGCTCGCGTAACTTGGTATTGGGTGATCTTTTTCGCCGCTTGTGGCCTAGTCAATATTTATGTCGCCTTTAGTTTGCCATTAGAAACTTGGGTCAATTTTAAAGTGTTTGGTTTAACCGCTTTAACCTTAATTAATACTGTCCTGACCGTGTTTTATCTTTATAAACACCTTCCCGAAGATCAACGCAAGGAACTCAAATAATGTGGTATATGATTTCAGCTCAAGATTTTGAGAATAGTTTAGAAAAACGTTTAGCCGCACGCCCAGCCCATTTAGCTCGCCTGCAAGCCCTCGCCGATGAAGGTCGTTTACTGATCGCTGGCCCACACCCAGCCATCGACAGTGAAAACCCTGGTGATGCAGGCTTTAGTGGTTCACTGGTTGTCGCAGATTTTGAATCCTTAGTGGCTGCAAAACACTGGGCCGATGCCGATCCCTATATCGAAGCGGGCGTTTACCAAAGTGTTGTGGTTAAACCCTTTAAACGAGTCCTGCCTTAATGAAAATAGTGTCCTTTAACATCAATGGTCTGCGGGCGCGCTTGCATCAATTGCAAGCCTTAATCGATAGCCACCAGCCCGACATTATCGGCCTGCAAGAAACCAAAGTGCACGATGAGGCGTTTCCATTAGCCGAAGTCGAAGCCATGGGATATCAAGTGCATTACCACGGCGGTAAAGCTCACTATGGTGTTGCCATGCTGTCTAAAATCGCACCAGAAAAACTGCAAAAGGGTTTTCCAAGCGATGATGAAGATGCCCAGCGCCGCATGATTATCGGCACATTTACCCAAGCGAATGGTCGTCCATTGACTGTGTTCAACGGCTATTTCCCCCAGGGCGAAAGCATAGACCACCCAACAAAATACCCTGCTAAACGTAAGTTTTATCAGGATTTAATGCACTACTTGCAGACAAATCACAACAACGATGAAGATATCGCCATCATAGGTGACATCAATATTTCGCCGACCGATTTAGACATAGGCATAGGTGAAGTCAATCGTAAGCGTTGGCTAAAAACCGGCAAATGTAGCTTCCAACCGGAAGAACGTGAGTGGTTGAAAACCTTGCAAGACTGGGGTTTAGTCGACACTTTCCGTCAATTACACCCAGAGCGCATCGAACGTTATTCTTGGTTCGATTACCGCAGTAAAGGGTTCGATGACAACCGCGGCCTACGTATTGATGTGATTTTAGCAACGCCTTCACTGGCAGCACGTTTAGTCGAATCCGATGTCGATTACGATCTTCGCGGCATAGATAAACCCTCAGACCACGCGCCCATCTGGAGCACGTTCAAAGAGGCCTAATCCGCAGGGTTAACCATCTCATAGACATAAAAACATCGGCCTAAGCCGATGTTTTTTTATGGGCGAAACATATTTCATCTTTGTCGTTCGATGAATAGTCAATGAGTCAGGCTTGATACTGAACGTAATTCACTTTTGGACAGATATGTCTTGAAGACGAGTGTTTGGGGACCAATAATTTTAGTTGTGAGGAGTTTAGCGTTTGCTGATATCCACTCACACATGCTTGCCATGGTATTTGCTCGTCGACTCGCAGCCAGTCCATCCGTGAATGCTCGACCGCCCCATCTGATGTGAAAGGATTCACAAATGCCGCGATGGCATGGACGCCAAAGAGCGGCTATGGGGCGGACGGTCGTCTCGCAAATCACCAAGGCTCACCTGTTTAGCATTGGTGAAACCTGTTTGTTTTAAAGAAATAGGTAGTATGCTTTGGGACAAAAGCGTGTTAGGTCATCAGCTATAACAGGTGAATTTCGCATAGAAATTTCTATGGTGTAACGCCTTGCGCAGCTGCATTTTTGGAGTAGAAGCTTTTGTGTTATCAAACAAAAAAGAAGGAACGGAAAAATTTCAGATACAGCAATTTGTTATGTTCGCATTCTGATAATACTATCAACATATTGACGGACCATTATTCAACTTTCACATAGAAGCAATTACATTTACAACTGAAAAGACCAATTTGAGGATCTTTAGGTGTAACTCCCTTACGTTTAGCTTGTGAGTTAGCAACTTCTACAGCGTGCTTAATCTCATTAATTTCTTTGCTAGATAGCCTTCTCGTATGCCCATGTACAGGACATCGTTCTCGTTCTCCATCACCCGATATTCGCTCTCCTGACATATCGATGCCCTCTTTCTAATTTCTACCGCTTTAAACATAACGCCACCAGCAACTGCCGGAGTGAGTTGGAAGCTTTTTTACGTCTTTTTTGCAAAAAAGAAGACAGTTTACGGAGGTCAGATTGACTGGCCTTGTTAAACATTTTAGAAATTGAGCGAATAACCACTGGAAACCCACTCATTGAAATTTTCCGCCAACAATACCATAGACTCTTTCGTTAAATCGCCGAAAGGTACCCTATAAACTGGCCAGTCTTCTGAACTTATATTATGTGTGGTATCGAAGACAATTGACTCTCCCCCACCATCTGAACCAATAGCAACCAACCCAGGCAAGTATTGCTCGTAGCAATAGGCTTCTGTTAATTCGGATATCTCTTTAGCGCTCCAGAGCACAACTGAGTCATCTGGTTCTTGCACGCCAATCGGAGTTTCTGCCCCATTAGTTTCAAGCAAGAACTTCTTATACTCACTCGGAAGATCTGTTCCTAACCATTTCTCAAGAGCCTGAATTTCTTCAGCACTTGCTGGATTTTCCGGATATTCGAATTTATCTCGATATTTGCTCATAATGCTTAACGCCCATTTAAGGGGCTGATAATCGTTTGCTAAAATTGTGTAGCGAAGCGAAGTCGAGCAAACTGTTAGCCGTCCCGCTTTAAATGCTTGTATGGGTTAACGTTTGGCTAAGGGGCAGGCTTTAACCCATCACTGAGAGCGGAGCGAACGATTTGAACCACTATTTAGGCTATCACAGTTACTCAAGGTCTACACAAACCTGCTTGTGCCATGCAGAAAGATTCGGCCATTCTTCCTTAGTGCTGCCGTTGTGAGACCAATAAATTATCTCACCCGTCTTTGCTATGCAGAAATAGTCGCCATTATCCTCGATGAATGGCAAAAGGTCTCTTGGAAGACCAATGACATTCCAGGCTGTTTCAGCAATGTCAAAGATATCAAGATGACCAGAGCCAGGTAAAATTACCGCAGGCTCAAAGGTAGCGTTTGCAACATCGCTGCCAGACTTCAAAAATGATCGGTAGTCGTCATGAAAACTGATGCCCAGTTTGCTTTCAGCGCTGGTTATTTCGGTATCTGTCGGGTTTCGAAATGGATCGTTATTCATAATTATTGTTGCCTAACGTTAAGCGGCGTCCCAAGCCAATTTTAATTGACCGAGGCGAACAAGTGATACTCTGGTGAGCGTTTATCATCAACGAACAATTTAAAATTGCTTGATATTTTTCTTAAATATTTCCGATAAAGGTTAACACAATCAGCCATATAGAAACCATCAATTTCCCCAAATTCTATTTTTACAAAACACAGATTTCCACCGCCAACCACAGTGAAATACCCTCCGCAAAAAGGACATTTTCAGACATAACTTTCTCCCCTGAAATCTATGACCGTCAATTTAGATAATGTCACGCTGATAGAACGGAATGGGGCAATATAACTAAATAGTTCTTTGGGTACTTCCAAATTAAAATGGCGGAAATCTACGATTTCCGCCATTGTCTGATGATACGTTACTACTTAACATGAGACTCAGTATCGGGCGTTATTACTCTCCTACCCATGCTGAAAACTGGCAATGCCGACGACTCACCTTGAAGGTGAACATTAGCTAGTATGATACTGCTTTAAAATCCCATCTAACTCGACCGAGGCATGGTGCAGATCATTGGCTAAGGTCACACTGCGCTGGGCTGTTTGTTTGATAGTTTCCGACTGATGGCGGATTTCATTCAATTGTCCGGCAATGTCGCGAGCGGCGACACTCTGCTCTTCCGCCGAGGCGGCAATTTGGCTGCTCATATCAAATACCGCATTGACCGATTGCGCCATGCCTTGAACATCATCACCGACGGCGATAATCGCACTGCGACCTTCATCGGCCTGATCGACTATCTCCATGGTAATGCTAGATAAACGAGTCGTGCCAGATTGTAAGCCTTCAATCATGGCCTGAATTTCTACCGTGGCCTGTTGAGTTCGACCCGCTAAGGTACGCACTTCATCGGCTACCACAGCAAAGCCACGACCTTGCTCACCGGCACGGGCCGCTTCAATGGCCGCATTTAAGGCTAATAAATTGGTTTGCTGGGAAATACTGTTAATGGTTGTGACCACGGCATCAATACTCGCCGCATCCTTAGACAATTGTTCCACCGATGAAAACGCCGCACCAATCTTAGTTGAGAGTAAACCAATGCTTTCCACTGTATGGCTAATACGCCCACGACTGGCCAACATTTGGCTTGAATTTTCCTTGGTTTGCAACGAAGTATTACTCGCATTAACAGAGACTTCTTCAATCGCTGAGGTCATTTGTGCCATCGCCACGGCAACGGAATCGAGGAATTGATGTTGGAACCCAATCAGTTTATCACTGGTGGCCGCCTGTTGATTAAATTCATCGGATGCCAATGATAAGGTCTGTGCATTTTTGCCAATGGCTGACACCATTTCACTCATATTGTCGGCGCAGCGATCGATTTCCCGAGCAATCAAACTGAAATCGTCAGTACCAAAGAAGTTTAATCTAAAGCTCAAATCACCATCGGCTAAGCGTTTGATGGCTAAGTACATGTCCCATAATCCACCACCGAGTGAAGTCGAAATCCAGTAACTCAGTTGGAATAAAGGCAACAAGCCCACTAATGCTAACCAGAACATAAAGTTAGCATCGCTACGCGCATCGGCTTCCCACTCATGGACATTCTGTGTCAGTTGTAAGGCTTGACCTGACACACTGGCGCTGGCCGTCACTTTATCCCCTTGACGCTGCGCGTCACTTTGCCTTGAAGTTACAGTTAACCCGTATTGGCTGGCAAATTGAGATAAGGCCTCAGCTTCTAGCTTTTGCGCCGTTGCAACTTGCGCTAGGGTATCGACGCTAGCTTGAACCCGAGCGATAGAGGCCTGCTCAAGGTTACGGTGCGCATGTTGATAGTTGACAAGTGCCACGGCGGCCGTGATCAGCGCCACCATAGAACACACTACCCAAAACTTTCCGTTGAGACTGAACTTGATCAATATGGCATCAATGGTACGAAACTGGATTTGTTTCATCTTGATAATTCCTAAGAAAAAAATGCTATTTGGCACTAAATCAGCAGTATAGCTCAGATTGTCACGACAACTATGTCAGTCATAAGATCTGAGCAGGTATTATGCTAATCCGTGCTAGCAACTTGGTTACGTGTGGCGGCAGACCACTTTTGTGTCAGAGTAACCAACTGCCCCGTTAACAGGCTCATGCTAAAACCTAATAAGCCACCAATGATCAACGACGGCACGACATTGGCCACATCACCCGCCATAGCAAAGGTAGTGCAACAGCCAATAAATGCGCCGGGAATAAAGCTAAGCTTTTGATAACTTGCCTGTAAACACATGGCCGAAGTGGCTATGCCGGTAAAAATATACCCAAATACGGGCGAAATAAAAAAGCTGCTACCCGAGATAATGAGCCAAGCCCAAAATACACCGGACAGGTTTGTGCACCACGCCATCATCACGCCCTGAAAGCCAGCCTTAGGTTGAGCAAAAAAAGTGCTACAACCTAAAAAGCCGATCCAAGTGACCAGATGAAAAGCATCTGCGACGCCACACCAAATAGCCGCCAATAGGCCGGCAGAAATAGCGACTTGCCAACGATTTTCCATGGATGACCCCTTTAGTAATTCTATTCACGGAAGTTTAATACCCTTGGGCGCTCTAAAATGTATATTTTGAGGTGGCTTGGGTAAACATATTGGTTAAATTACCTCTATTTTGGTAACAAAAACCTGATCTATTGCTAATTTTCGGCATTAATGCCCGTAAAATCGCTAACAAGCAAATTTTTTGTGGTAAAAAAACGAAAAAAGCGCTTATTAGGCGCTTTTTTGTTCAAACGGCTTTCAGTTAACCCTCTTGCCGACACTTACACTCGCAATAGTTTATTCACGGGAAGATCGCGGATCCTCTGCCCCGTCGCCGCAAAAATTGCATTGGTCAAACTTGGGGCGACGGGCGGTACACCCGGCTCACCCACGCCTGCGGGCGGCGCATCGGATGCAATAATGATGATCTCCATATCGGGGGTTTGGGGAAGTCGCAGCAAAGGATAATCGTGGAAATTCGATTGCTGCACTTTGCCCTCTTTGTAAGTGATTTCCCCCATCAAGGCTAAACTCAGGCCAAATATAATCGCACCTTCTGTCTGGGCTTTTACCCTATCAGGGTTAACTATCGTGCCCGCATCGATAGCAGCGATGGCATTTAGCACTTTAAGCTGTTTATCCTCACTCACTTCCACCAGCATAGCCACGGCGACATAACTGACAAAACTGCGGTGCACGGCAAACCCCCAGCCCTGATTTTTACCCGCCTTGGGCGCCTTAGTTTGGGCTTTTTCGACCGCATCAATGACCCCAAAATAGCGACTGACGTCCACAGGGTGACGATTGAGCTCTTCGCCATAGTTGCCGTAAGTGAACTGTTGGTCGGTAAAGGTCTCACGCCTTGCTTCACCTAACAGGCTACGCCACATTGCAGGGCAAGAAACCTGAGAACGATGAGCCATTTCATCGACAAAACTGCCGACACTAAAACCGTGCTGAATGTTACACACAGAGCGCATCCAACCAATACGGCTGTGCGCCTGCGCTTTTACCGCTTCGTATCTTAAATTTGGCAAAGCAAAGGGCACATCCACAAAGCCTAAATCCAACTCACCGCCAGAGGGATATTCTACCCCTTCGGCAAAGGTTGAACTGATCGATGGGAATCCCGTACGGGCTAAAAGCGCGGTCGGTTTGTTGCTGGCATCAAACAGTGCCTGATAGGACTGGGCGCTGATAGCATGGTAATAACCGTTTTGAATTTCATCTTCGCGGCTCCAACTCACCTTAATTGGACACTTGAATTGCTTCGATAACAGCGCGGCTTCAACACTAAAATCAGGTTTGGATTTACGCCCAAAACCACCACCCAATAGGGTGACATTCACTTTAATCGCATCTTCTTCCATACCCAGTGCAGCGGCCACATTTTGCTGGGTACTTTGCGGCGTTTGGGTCGATGCCCAGATTTCACAGCCCTTTTCAGTCACATGGGCGGTGGCAACGGGAGGCTCGATAGAAGAATGAATTAAATAAGGCACGGTATAAACCGCCTTTAACGTATTCGCTTCGGGCCAGTTTTTGACCTCATCGCCAACTTGGCGCACAACATTACCGCTTTGCTGTACCCGCTCGACCAACTCTTTCAAATAAAGGCTTGAATCATGCTGACTGTTGTCGGCTTGAGTCCAAGTGACTTTTAAAGCTTTGCGCCCTTCAAGAGCACTCCACGTGTTTGTGGCGATAACAGCAACGCCGCCCAAAGCCTGAAACGCGGGAGCGCCCTTAGCGGCGGGCAAACGATACACATCCACGACACCGGCCACTTTGCGCGCTGCGGTATCATCCAAGCTTGCCACATCGCTCCCGAGCACCGGCGGGCGTATTATGCTGGCGTAAAGCATGCCATCGAGTTTGATATCGTAACCATAAATCGCGCTGCCACTTAACATGGCATCCATATCAACGATTTGACGTGATGAACCAATCTGCTTGAAATCTTTAACCTCTTTAAAGGTTAACGACTCAACGGCAGGTACGGGTTGCTCTGATGCGGCTAACGCTAACTCGCTGAACTTGGCCGAGCGGCCCGTTTTAGCATGCAACACTTTATGGTCGGCGGTATGCACCTCGCTCACGGGAACTTTCCAACGTGCGGCGGCGGCCTGCTCAAGCATGGTTCTTGCCATCGCCCCCATCTGGCGCATGCGGTCGTAATTTTCGCGAATACTGCGGCTACCGTCAGTGTTTTGGCTGGCATAACGTTTATCAGCTAAACCTTGAATAGGGACAATTTTATCCCAATCCGCTTCTAACTCTTCGGCTAAGACTTGCAGAATGCCGGTTCTGATCCCCTGTCCCATCTCGGAGCGATGGCAAGTGAGGTACACTTTGTCGTCTTCACCAATGGCAATAAACAGATTCAACCGCGCTTCTTTATCCTGCGCCAGCGCCATGGGGCTCCATGTTAGTCCGCTCGCCCCTAATGCTAATCCGCCACCCACTGCGCCAAACAGTTTTAACACATCGCGGCGGCTGATATTTTCTACGGCAGTAAAAGTACTCATATTAGCCCTCCTGTTTGGCATAGTTTTGCAGTGCGGCTTTGATCCTAGGATAGGTGCCGCAGCGGCAGAGATTACCCGACATGGCAGAGTTGATTTGTTCTGCAGAAGGTTTCGGATGCTGCGCCACTAACGCCGCAGCCGACATTAATTGTCCCGCCTGACAATAGCCGCACTGGGGCACGTTATGTTCGGCCCATGCATTTTTAAGCTTTTGATTATCAAGGCCTTCAATTGTCGTCAGTCGTTTTCCCTGTGCCTGCCCCAAACTGGTTAAACAGGCGCGTACGGGTTGACCGTCTAAATGCACAGTGCAAGCACCGCATAGCCCTGCACCACAACCATATTTAGTGCCCGTGAGCCCTAAAATATCCCGTAACGCCCACAGGATTGGCATTTTAGGATCGGCATCTAAGGTAAATGATTTACCGTTGATGAAAAGTGTTTGGGTGGAAGCGGCGATACTGGCTTCCTTGATAACTGCAGTGGTTGATAATACTTCTGCCATAACTCACTCCTTAAGTGCCAACCACGACGCAAGATCGGCTTGGGTATCAATATCAATTGCGGCGCGGGGTAGTGTTATAGCGACTAACGCTCCCTGCCGTGCTTGTTGTTTTAGAATCGATTTCGCCCCGCGATCACCACTCAAGTGAGTGAACTGCGGTAATGTAGAGGCATTAAAAATAGCAGGTACGCCTAAATCATCCAAATAATGGGCGGCAACGTCTTTACCGGTTTCATACCATGTCAAAATCAGTTGTCGATAATCGTCTGCACTCAAGGCCACTTGGTCTGCCAATGTCAGCAGCATGGCATCAAAGCCCTGCTCCTTGGCATAACTTGCTGCCAAACTCACTGAGGATGCTAAGCCTGTTTGCCACTGTGGATTAACTAAAATATCAAAGGGTTGGCGGGAGTGAAGCTCGACTAATAATGGCTGCAATATGTGCTGGTGAGCACCGAGTATGATTAACAAAGGCGTATGCTGGAGCGAATGAGTGTCTTGGCGATCCAAACCTAAATCTTGGCAACTAAGCTGCTGTAAACGCTCAACATGAGTGTTAATGATGGTTTGTTCGCGAATTTCCGTAGCGCTATGTGATGGTAGAAGTTGCGCTAACTTTACCCCATCAAAGCGCTTACTCTCACCCGCCGCAAGTACCACAATCAGCAGCCGCTTGGATGAGCATGGCGCCTGCTCTGCCGACTTTGGCACTGCTGAACTGGGCTGTCTCGAACCTGGCAGTGTCGACGTTAGCGCAGTGGGCTTTTGTACTGGCGGCAACATCATCAACGCATTATCTCATCGAGATGTTTTAAGGTCGCACCATGGAGCACCCCGTGGCACTGCGCCAAAATACTTAACGCCACGGCACTCGGTAACTCGCCGCCAAGGGCAAGCCCCGCGGGAGCAGAAAATACCCCAGTAAAAGATTCAGCACTGAGCCCTGCCATTCCAAGCACTTTATCCCGTCGATGGGCAGGACCAAGCAAGGCAATATAGGCTAGCGGATGCGCTTGAATGACCTTTAATGCCGCAGCATCTAAGCCCAAGTTATGGTTCATCACCACGGCGCAATCCAATTGAGCGATATGATTCGCGGTTAATTCCCCCGCGGTCAGTTTCACTATATGGGCATGGGGGAAATCCGCCGCTCTGGCATAGGCGGTACGACCATCGAAAACAGTCACTTGCCAACCTAAAGTGTGGGCCATGGCGGCAACGGGCTTAGCATCGATACCACCGCCAAAGATCCCAAGATGGAATCTTGGTCTCAAGGGAATAATCAATGATTCTCCCGCGTCTTGGGTGAAGACGCCCGTGCGTACAAAATCGCTGGCGGGGAATGGCGTCAACTCCTCAGAATAAAACGCAGCGTGATACTGGCGTGCATCCGTCCCCGCTTTGACTAAAGGCAATTGGTAAAAACCCGACCGACCGTGGCGAAATGCCTGCACTAGCTCAACTAAGCCAAGATCATGATTCTCTTTTAGCAGAGGGATCAACATGATATCTACTATGCCACCACAACCGAGTCGATAGCTGGCATCGGACTCATCGCTTGCATCATAGCTGACGCACATGACTTGCTTAGTCTGCATGGCATTTTGAGCATGGCGGCGTAAATCGGCTTCTAAACAGCCGCCACTTAACATACCTACGCCTTGACCAAACTCATGGAACAACATCATGGCACCGGGTTTGCGATAGGCCGAACCTTGAATTTGGGTGATCACCGCAAGCACCCAAGCGTCATCCGCCAGTGGTAGCCAATGCTCTAGTAAATCTTCGATTTGGTGATCCATCCGAAAGGACTCCATTGGGTTAGGGAGATTTAAAAATTTAATGCGCTTATCGCTATTGAAACGCTCAGCCGTTAATAACGCAGCTATCGACGTCTATTTGTCATCAAAGCTTGACGCAAGTTTTATCAGCAAATAAAACTGCTTCGTCAAACGCTCGCATTAAATATATGGACAACCAAGTTAGCAAAGGCGTGTGCGTATTGAAAGGAGTAATAGATTTCAAAAAGTGTTGAAGCATAAAATATGTTCAGGGGAAGCTAAAGAGGAAGAATTGACGTCCATGTCTGAGTGGCGTTTGTTCGCAAATCAATCACATTTATCTAAAACTGGTATTCGCCCGCCTTAGTGCGCAGTATCTGGGATTGGTTGTCTAGACTAATGGATGTCGATTCAATCTGTTCGATAATCTGTGATACTTCACGGGAATTATCGCGGATCACCATCATGCTCGAAGCGATTTCTTTAGAAACCAAGGATTGTTCTTCGGTTGAAGCGGCAACCTGAGTATTGATCCCATGAATCGCTTCCGTACTATGGCGAATATCCTCAAATACTGCCACGATACGTTGCAGTTCTACCCCCGCCTTTTGCATTAGCGTCGCCGCTTGAGTCACAGATGTACCCACTTGATTCGTACGGCTTTGAAGGCTTGCGACAATATCATCGATTTCCTTAGTGGAATCTTGGGTTCGCTGGGCTAATGATCGAACCTCATCGGCCACCACAGCAAAACCTCGCCCTTGCTCACCGGCCCTTGCGGCTTCAATCGCGGCATTCAGTGCCAGCAAATTCGTCTGCTCTGCAATCGCCTTAATCACACTCAACACATTACTAACTTGGGTACTTTCGTTCACTAAATGCGACATAGAGTCTTGAGTATTGGTAAACTCAGTTTCCAATACCGACATGGCTTTCAACGCTTCCGATACCGTCTGTTTACCCACAGTAACATGCGCTTCATTTTCAGCGGCGCGACTTTCAGCGTTCGAGGTGCTCTCACTCACATGCACTAACGTCGTGGTCATTTCTTCCATCGCACTGGCGCTGGCATCCAGTTCTCTCGCCACCCGATTTGAGCTTTCACGCGAAACTTGAATGGATGCTTTGGTTTGCTTCGCTAAATCAGCGACCTCTTTTGCAATGCCATCCGTTGTCGATAAGGAACTAGCAAGAGAAGAGATAAACAAGTTGATTTGATTAACGATTTCGCCAATCTCTCCCTGAGTGGTGACAGAGATCCGCCGCGCAAGATTCTTAGAGCGCTGAATGTCGAGCAACTCACTACAGGTCTGCACTAAGGGAGTCACAATCCGGCTTTTAACGATAATAAATCCGCCAACGGCGGCTAAAATCACGATAAATAACACCAGTTGGGACCAGTTTAATGCCGCATGCAGGGAATCGAGTCGGTTATTCACATCACCATCGGTACGTTTATCCAATGCTGTAAAAAACTCATCAATCGGCTGCATGATCTTAGCTTTTTCTCTGTGGTATTGGTCGCTATGTAATAACTCCCTCGCCATGGTTAAGTTAGGCTCACCTTTGATCGTGTAGGTTTGGGTGTTGGGGTCCATAAAAATACCTTTAACGGCATTCATGGCTTTCACTTCGAGGGCGACTAACGCATCTGAGTTTTGCTGAGCTTGTTCAAGGTAACGGAATTCTTCATCAGAAAAACCGAGGGACTTCATTTGCGTGTTTATCGCAATGCTAGCACCGTCGGGCTTTGGCTTATCGCCATAACTCAACACCAAATCCCAGTAAATCTGGTGATATTTTTCAGGTCTAGACTTCTCACCATTACGGATAGCCAAAATATCCATATACATTTTTTCGTATTTTTCATCACCCGTAACAGCGTAAGTTCGAGCGAGACGCGTTAGGTCATCGGAACTTTGTCTTAACTCATCGGCAACTTGATAGGACTGATATCGGACGCTAGCCGCATCATTAAAGAGATCGATTTTAGACTTAACATTGAAGCTCAATACCGCAGAAATCACGGCACTCGCAACTATGGTCGAAAAGACCACGCTCATCATTGTTTTTGTTTTCATACTTACCCCAGTAGACGGAAGAACTGCTTTAAGTCTAGAAGGAAAAACAGAAAACATAAAAAAGGTTGGTTTATTAGCTGAAATAATCATTTGATTTGCGAGTGATTATCGCTCACAAATCAAGCAATGCTGAATGGCGTCTCAATTACAGTAAAAGTTGGTCCGCGACAAAGGGGTTATGCTCGCGCTCTTCGCCAAAGGTCGACATAGGACCATGCCCAGGAATGAATTCAACCTCGGCACCTAAGGGCCACAGTTTTTCGGTGATCGAGTGAATTAAATCCTGATGATTTGATTGGGGGAAATCGGTGCGACCGATAGAACTTCGAAACAAAATATCCCCCACCCACGCCAACTTAGATTGGGCAGAGAAAAGTGCAATGTGTCCCGGCGTATGCCCAGGGCAATGCAGCACAGATAAACTTTGCTCGCCCACTTTAACAATATCGCCATCCTGTAGATATTGATCCGGTTCAAAGGCATCGCAATGGGGAAAACCAAAATTTTGGCTTTGCTTAGGTAAGTTATCAATCCAGAATTTATCAGCAATATGCGGGCCAATAATCGGCACATTGGCGGCTTTCGCTAAGGCTTTAGCACCACCGACATGATCGATATGCCCATGGGTAAGGAGGATTTTTTCGAGGACGAGTCCAAGTTTCGCCACTTCGTTTTGGATCCTGTCAATATTCCCACCGGGATCCACGACTGCAGCACGCTTGGTTTTTTCACACCAGATCAAGCTGCAATTTTGCTGAAAAGGTGTCACTGGAATAATCTGATACTTCATAGCTTCAATCTCGTGTTATCCATAAGCGATAGATTACGCTAAGAAACTCATCATGGCTCAAATTTATATCCAAAAAATTGATCTTCACCAAAAGCTAATCAAATAATCCTAGCTTACGACATAAACTATTTTGTCTATACCCAAGTTAGCTGAAGATACGCGTTTCAGGTAGCCTAGGTTACTGCATCTTCAGCTTATTTGGGTATACAATCTGCCAATCACAATAACATGATCCTCTGCCATTAAGGTTGTTTGATGAAACCCGATATTATTCTCGCCGGAGTGCTGGCGAAGAAACACACTTTTACCTTGCCCCTCAACTATCAAAATCCAATTGCAGAGCAAATCCAAGTGTTTGCCAGAGAACTCTGTAGCCCAGAAAACAAAGATAAAAAACTACCTTATATCGTATTTTTTCAAGGCGGCCCTGGATTTGCGGCCATGCGTCCCGCCAGCAACAGCGGCTGGATCCGCCGCGCATTAAAAGAATATCGAGTGTTATTACTCGATCAACGTGGTACAGGCTTATCAACACCGATTAATTACCAAAGCCTGCAACATTTAGATCCCGCAGCTCAAGCGGATTACCTAAGCCATTTCAGGGCTGACAATATCATTCGTGATGCCGAAACGATTCGTGCCCAGCTTTGTCCCGCCGATAAGTGGGCGATTCTCGGCCAAAGTTTCGGGGGATTTTGCGTGTTACATTATTTAAGCGCCGCCCCTCAAGGCGTCAGCGAAGCCTATATTACGGGTGGCATACCATCATTAACCCGTAGCAGCGACGACGTCTATCTTGCGACTTATCAACGCGTACTGGCGAAGAATAAACAATTTTTCCAACGCTTCCACGATGCTCAACATCTCGTCACTCGCTTAGCAAAACATTTGCTTGAAAATGAAGTGTATTTGGCAACGGGTGAACGCCTCACGGTTGAAATGTTGCAACTGCTGGGTATTAATATTGGAATGGAGCAAGGGCCTGAATCGGTTTATTATTTGCTTGAACAAGCCTTGATCAACACGGCTTCAGGGACAGTCGTTAACCCGTTATTTTTAAATCATTTCGGTCAAATGCTCGATTACAACACTAACCCGATTTTTGCCCTGTTGCATGAAGCAATCTACTGTCAACACTCGGCTTCACAATGGTCGGCACACAGGGTTAGACAGCAATTCCCCGCCTTTAACTATCAACAAGGTAAACCGTTTTTATTCACAGGTGAGATGATATACCCATGGATGTTTGACCAATTTAGTCACTTAGTGCCGCTTAAAGCCGCGGCAGAAATCCTTGCCCATAAATCAGATTGGCCAACACTTTACAATCTAGAGCAACTGGCACAAAACCGAGTCCCTGTTGCAGCGGCCATTTACAGTGAAGATATGTTTGTAGAGATGCAATACAGCTTAGAAACCACAAAACAAGTTGGCAGGCTAAAGTATTGGTTAACATCAGAATATGAGCACAACGGCATCCGCATGGATGGAGAACGCATACTGGATAAGCTCATCAGCTTAAACCGAGGCGACACCCTAAGATAAATATGAGCTTTAAGGGCTAATTAAGTTAATGCTGAGATTATATGCCTGCTCCTCATCAGTTGAGTGATTTTGGCAAGCTTTAACGACCTATTTCCGTATGAGTAAACCGTTTTGGTTTACTCTTTTTTTTGCCCAAATTCAGTGCTATGAAAGCGTTATTGCTTAAGGTCGAATATCCCCTACCACAGAATCACAACGCACTCGTGACTATTAAGCCTCTGTAGCCACTTTGCGTGTTCGACTCCTTGCGCCAGCACTAGCCACTGACTTCTTCACACAGCTTTTAGCTGTACTTGCAGTGCCTGCCCGTTTTGCCGAGCTCGAGGCTTTGCGGTAAGGCGACTTACGATAACCGGATTTATTACTTGCCGTTTTACGATAACCTTGGCTTTGTAAACCATTAAGCGCGGTTGGCAGTTGGGCGCCTGCATTCTGGATAAGCGTGGATAAGGTGCCGAGCAGTGGCTGCATAAAGGCTTGATAAGAGGTTTCTTTATGGCAAATGCCATTCAGACTCGCTTCCCAAAGCGCTGTCATATCCGGCGTAGTCGCACTCGCGGGCAAGCTGTTAATCAATCCTTTCCCCACGTCTGTCGAGACAATAGATTTACCTAAGCGTTGTAAAAAACCGCGTTTGAACAGCAATTCGATAATACCTGCACGGGTAGCCTCTGTACCTAATCCGTCGGTTTCTTTAAGAATTTTACGGATCTCAGGATCGGTCACATAACGGCTAATACCCGTCATAGCTCCGAGTAAAGTGGCATCGGTAAAGGCCTTTGGTGGTTGAGTATTTTTCTCCAACAATTCGCCTCGAGTACAATGCAAAGCCTGTCCCAATTTCAAAGGCGGTAATTGGCCAATAAACTCGTCATTCTCCTCATCGTCCTTACCTGCGCTTTCTTCCGTCGACTTGTTGCCACTCGCCTTACTGCCATTTGGCTCTTGGCGGGCAAAGAGTTGCTTCCAGCCGAGGGATTTATCCTGACGCGCCTTGGTATTAAATAAGCCACCCTCGATTGTCACTTGCACTGTGGTTTCACTGTAACAATAAGCCGGATAAAACTGGGCTAAGTACTGGCGAGCAACATGAAGATATAACTGCCTCTCACGCTGACTCAAGCTAGATAAGTTAGCCGTCTTCTCTGTGGGGACGATTGCGTGATGGGCGTCCACTTTTTTATCATCCCATGCTTTAGATTTAAGACGGGGATCGGGTGCATCAGCACCTTGCAATAACTCAGCAGCACCGCTACTGATCGCCTTAAGTACCGAAGGCGCAAGGTTATGTTGCTCAACGGGTAAATAACGACTGTCGGAGCGTGGGTAAGTAATGAGTTTATGACGTTCATACAAACTTTGGCAGGTATCGAGCACATCCTTAGCACTCATACCAAACCGTTTGGCCGCATCAATCTGTAACGCTGATAAGCTGTAGGGCAATGGTGGATTCTGTTTCTTGTCCTTAGCCACTAATTGAGTGACTAAAGCGGGTTTATCACTGATGCGACTCACCACATTTTGCGCTAACCCTCTCACTAACACTCGTCCTTCTTCATCCATATAAGGCTGACAAGCTTCGCTAGGTTGCCACTTGGCGCTGAAGGTTTCTTGCTTCTCGGTCGCCAAATGCGCCAGTACTTCATAAAAAGGTTTAGATTGAAAGTGGGCAATCTCTTCATCACGGCGCACCACTAGCCCAAGCAATGGCGTTTGTACTCGGCCGACGGATAACACGCCTTGATAACCGACCTTTCTACCTTGGATGGTGTACGCACGCGTCATATTCATGCCATAGAGCCAATCGGCACGACTGCGAGCTAAGGCCGATGTGGATAAAGGAATAAACTCGCGATTGCTGCGTAGCTGCGTTAGAGCCCGTTTTACAGCTTGTGGGTTTAAGTCACTGATCAGTAAACGCTGGGTTTGATGTAGCTTGTCCCCCGTCACGCCAAGATAGGCAATCACTTCATCCACGAGTAACTGCCCTTCGCGGTCGGGATCGCCCGCGTTAACCAGCGTGTTGGCTTGTTTGACTAATCGTTTTAGCACTGTGAGTTGGCTGCGGGTCGCAGCCTTAGGTTTTAGTTGCCACTTGTCTGGCACTATTGGCAAATGCTCGAATTTCCAAGACTTAAATTCGGGATTATAGGCATCAGGTTCTGCTTGCTCGAGCAAGTGACCAACGCACCAAGACACACAATCGCCATTGGCGGCTTCGATAAATCCATCGCCTTTTTTATGGGGTTTAGGCAATACATCGGCAATGGCCCGCCCTAGGCTAGGTTTCTCTGCGATATAAAGGATCATACAAACACCAAACACTGGATATAATTACAGTATAATTTAACCCAAACGCCAGTTGAGTGCAAATTTCTGTAGTACACCGAGCTTAAATGTTAAAGCTTAAGTGTAAATTCAATTGCGAATAATTCTCAACAAGACATAAGATACACTAAATAACTAAGGAGTGACTATGAGACAGTTTGCAATAAATGCGCGACAGGCTATGACAATAACTCCAGCATTAATATTAAGATTCAATCAGTTATTGATATTCCATAGCTTAATGTTACTCGCAATAAGCATGCTCACCAGTACCTGGCTGGGACAAATGAAAATCATCGATATGCCGTTAGCATGGGGATTCATTCTCGTCATTCCTATTGCTGTGAGTTTATCTCTATTACTCAGCCATCAAATCACGCGCCATAGCTTAAGCAGCTTATTCGGCGTGTGGATGCTACTTTGGGTAATGGGATAACTGACATTCATAATAAATCACTACCGTATTTCGAGTTAACTCGCCCCTCCGCTCTATTTACCCATGCTAAAACTCAATTTCAAAACACATTGGTTTCAAATATTTAACACTTTAACTATGAAGCTCCCTAAAAAATAGTTATGTTGAGTATCTTGGATATTTACAAAAAATGTCTTAATCAAAAGTGAATGTCCTAACTCAACATCTGTTGAATAACCGTAAACCTAAAAACTCTGCTAAAACAACACAATAAAGGAATCGGAGTCTATGAATGAGATTGTCAACGCGATCAATAGTGTAATTTGGAGCCCTGCACTTATTTTTCTTTGCCTAGGTGTCGGGCTCTATTTCTCCCTTCGCACTCGATTTTTACAGCTGCGCCATCTGCCAGAAATGATCCGCCTGATGTTTGATGGTAAGAGTACTGATGCGGGAGTGTCGTCTTTTCAAGCACTCGCGATGACATTAGCGGGTCGAGTCGGTACCGGTAACATTGCAGGGGTTGCCACAGCAATCACCTTTGGTGGTCCTGGCGCTTTATTTTGGATGTGGATGGTTGCCTTTCTCGGTGCCAGCTCCGCCTTCGTTGAATCGACCTTAGGTCAAGTCTATAAAGAAAAAATCAATGGCGAGTATCGTGGTGGGCCTGCTTTTTATATTGAAAAAGGCTTAGGCATGAAATGGTATGCATGGGTATTTGCAATTGCGACCATATTTGCCTGCGGGATCCTGCTGCCAGGCGTACAAGCTAACTCGATTGGTTCAAGTTTAAAAACCGCTTTCAACATAGATCCTAATGTGACTGCAGCCATACTGGCTATGCTTCTTGGTTTTATCATTTTTGGCGGTGTAAAACGTATCGCTCACTTTGCCAGTGCCGTCGTCCCCTTTATGGCACTGGGTTACATCATAGTGGCTTGTGTCATCATAGCGCTAAATATTGGCCAGCTACCGGGTATTTTATGGTTAATTATCAAAAGTGCCTTTGGCTTTGATGCGGGTTTTGGTGCCATTTTAGGCTTAGCCATCATGTGGGGGGTAAAGCGGGGTATTTACTCCAACGAAGCGGGTCAAGGTACAGCGCCACATGCCTCATCTGCAGCGGCGGTAAGCCATCCTGCCAAACAAGGGTTAGTTCAAGCTTTTTCTGTGTATATCGACACCTTATTCGTTTGCTCTGCAACAGGTTTCATGCTGCTCATTACAGGACTGTATAATGTTCAGGGCCCAGACGGTGCGGCGCTCTATACCGGCATTGCCGGAGTCGCTGCAGGACCAGGCTACGTACAAACGGCAATGGAAAGTATGATGCCAGGATTTGGCAATATCTTTGTGGCTATCGCACTGTTCTTCTTCGCCTTTACGACCATAGTGGCTTATTACTACATTGCCGAGACCAACATTGCCTATATTAACCGTAAAGTAAATCATCCTTGGTTCATGGTCGTTCTCAAAGTCGTGATCATTGGCTCAACCGTATACGGCACAGTTAAAACGGCTGATATGGCTTGGGGAATGGGTGACATTGGTGTTGGACTCATGGCATGGCTCAATATTATTGCCATTATTTTATTGAGGAAAACCGCATTCACTTGCCTTAAAGATTATGAATCACAGCAGGCACTTGGCATTGAGCCACTTTTTGATCCGGTAAAACTGGGGATTAAAAATGCGGATTACTGGGTTGAACGCAAACACGCTGAAGAAAATGTAATGACTGAAACAGCGCAACGTATAAATACGTAGACGTTACCACTATGCTCCGTTAAGCAAATATAAGCCATTAAAAAGCCAGTGATTTCTCACTGGCTTTTTTTGTATCGTTTAGAACAAAAAGGACACAAACTTTACGATACTGAATTACCCACAATCCTTATGGGTGACAGACGTTATGCAGCTCTAAGTTAGTGCCGATATCTTTATTTCGATCGGCTTTAGCATCGTCATTTCGCAGTTGCGTCAAGTGATCTAAATACGCTTGGTCAACGTCGTTTGTGATGTAGTGACCATCAAATACGGACGTTTCGAAACGTTTAATCGCAGGATTCTCCATTCTTACCGCTTCAATTAAATCGGGTAAGTCTTGGAAAATAATGCCATCAGCACCAATTAACTTGGCGATTTCATCGGCATCACGACCGTGGGCGATAAGCTCGTTTGACGTTGGCATGTCAATACCATACACGTTCGGGAAACGAATTTCCGGTGCGGCAGAGGCAAAGTACACTTTCTTAGCTCCTGCTTCACGGGCCATTTCGATGATTTGCTCTGAGGTCGTACCGCGAACGATAGAGTCGTCCACCAACAAGACATTTTTGCCTTTGAACTCAGTGTTAATCGCATTCAACTTGCGACGCACTGACTTCTTGCGCTCCTGTTGACCAGGCATGATGAAGGTACGGCCAATATAACGGTTTTTCACAAAACCTTGGCGGTACGGTAAATCCATGCAACGGGCAATTTCCAGCGCGATATCGCAAGAGGTTTCAGGAATAGGAATAACCACGTCGATATCGTGATCGTACCATTCTTTCTTAATCTTCTCGCCAAGCTTAGCGCCCATGTTGACGCGACTTGCATATACAGACACTTTGTCGATCGTCGAATCTGGACGGGCAAAATAGACGAATTCGAAGATACAAGGTGCATAGCTAGGCTCGGCTGCACATTGACGGGTATACAGCTGACCGTCAATTGAAACATAAATCGCTTCACCCGGTGCTACATCACGCATCACTTCAAAGCCAACTGCATCGAGTGCCACACTTTCAGAAGCCACCATGTACTCAGTGCCAGTGGCAGTTTCGTGCTTACCTAATACCAAAGGACGAATACCAAATGGGTCACGGAACGCGACTAAGCCTTGACCAATAATCATGGCAACAACC
Source organism: Shewanella sp. SM87 (assembly GCF_025653705.1). Classification (NCBI taxonomy): domain Bacteria; kingdom Pseudomonadati; phylum Pseudomonadota; class Gammaproteobacteria; order Alteromonadales; family Shewanellaceae; genus Shewanella; species Shewanella sp. SM87. The sequence goes on along the minus strand of NZ_JAKKSC010000013.1, from coordinate 28,934 downwards.
GCGTAGGCGCCACGAGCTTGTTGGTGTACGTTAGCGACCGCATCGAACACTTCTTCCGACGTCAGGGTCAAACTCGTGGTTTTTTGCAGTTCGTCGGCCAACAGGTTTAACAAGACTTCAGAATCCGAAGTGGTGTTCACGTGGCGACGTTTTTTGATCAGCCCTTCGGCTAATTCGACTGTGTTGGTTAAGTTACCGTTATGGGCTAATGAGATCCCAAATGGCGAGTTAACATAGAAAGGCTGCGCTTCAGATGCGCTTGAACTGCCCGCAGTTGGATAACGCACATGGCCAATACCAGCATTACCTTGTAGGCGTTGCATATGTTTGACTTCAAAAACGTCTTTAACCAAACCATTGGCTTTACGTAGTCTGAAAGCACCACGATCAATGGTCACAATACCTGCCGCATCCTGACCTCTGTGCTGCAACACTGTCAGTGCATCATAAATGGTCTGATTAACCGATGATTGGCCAACTATTCCGACGATACCACACATGGGTAAGCTTCCTCATTGTAAGATGTTCTATCACTTAGGATTATTTTATTTTCTTTCTTATAGTTTGGGTACAAAGCTGGAGGTATTTTCCAAATAGTCAAAAAACCATTGAATAACAACGCCAAATTCGGGTACTAGCACAGAATCTTTCCACCATTGGGAGTTGGGAGATCCTGTGAAAGCATCCATGAAAAACAACAAGGCGCTCACAATAAGCGCGCCTCGAATAGCACCGAAGCACAAGCCCAAAAGCCTGTCAGTGCCAGATAATCCGGTTTTGACAACAAGTTGTCCGAGAATATAGTTAACTAAGGCACCGAGTACCAAAGTGGTAATAAAGAGGATGGCAATAGAAACGCCATTACGCAGCATCTCATCGTTCATTTGTGTTAAGTGAACGGCAAGATCTTGGTAAAATTGGCTGGCAACAAAGAAAGCCGCAAACCATACCACTAAGGACATGGCTTCTTTGGCAAATCCACGGATCAGACTGATGAGAGTCGATAATCCGATGACGAATATGATAGCGTAATCAATCCAAACCATTGAGATGGCTTTCCGACATGGGCTTTAAGACGGCGCGATTCTACCAGAGACTGAAACGATTCTCACCCCTAGTGAGGTAAATAAATCATTTTCAGTCTCGAGTGTTGTATCACCATTAAGATTCTAAGGGATTAAAAGGAACAATCCAGCCCTTGAGACGCGTGAGGTTTTCCACCTCAACTTGTACTTTCTTCAGCTTTGCCTCAGACACATCGGGTCCGACAAACACTTTAGTTAATACGCCATCTTTAGGGTTTTCAGGAATAGTGTACGCTTTAAAACCACTCTTACGCAGCTGTGCAACCAAGGCTTTAACATTCGTTGCGTTGTTAAAACTGCCAAGCTGCAAGGTAAAGCCACTTTTCAAGCTGTCACGGCTGACCACTTTAACGGCATCCTCTTTGGCTGCACTGGCTTTGGGCGTTTCTGCTTTAGGCTTTTCAGCCTTAGCCACAGTAGTCGCTTTAGCGTCCGCTTTTTTAGCCGGCTCAGTTTTTACAGTGGCTTTAGGCGGCTCTTTTTTAGCTTCAGGTTTAGTTTCAGGCTTAGGCTCTGCTTTTTTAACATCAGGCTTAACGTCTTTCTTAACATCTTGCTTTGCGACTTCGATTACTGGCGCGGCGACAGACTTTTCATTGTCAGCATTAACTGGCATTTCGGCTAAGGCGACCTCAGTCCCATTCAGCGCAGCAGCATCCTCGGCCGACAAGACTTCAAACATATCATCGTCGGCTTTTTGCTGCTCAATCACGGTCGGGCGCAAAGGAATTTCGGAAAACTGCTCTTCTTGGCGATCTTTTTTGCCATCCAAAATATCCGGCAAAAAAATTACCCCAAGCGCAACCAGCACCACAGTGCCGACTAAACGATTATGAAACTGGCTAGACAAAACTGACTTCCTGCATAAATTGAGACTTAAAACCTGCCACAGTGTAAAAGGAGCCAAACACAATTACCACATCATCTGGGTTAATTTGCGCTTTTAATGCAGACCAAGCCTCAGATATGTCCTCAAACTCAAATGCAACAGCCTCAGTGGCTAATGTTTTGCGTAGCATGGCCGAACTCGCGCCACGCTCACCGTGCAGACTGACCAAATACCAAGTGTCGATCAGTGGATTGATCACAGGCAACACACCTGCAATATCTTTATCCTTCAACATGCCGCAAAGGGCGAACACGCGCTTACCCACAACGATTGGCGCTAACTGTTGTACCAAAAACCGCGCCGCATGGGGATTATGGGCAACATCGAGTAACACTAACGGCTGCTCACTCACCCGCTCTAATCGACCCGTTAACCGAGCAGTGCTAATACCCTCAGCAATAATTGAAGGCGTGATATCCGGCCAGCCCTGTTCAATCACTGCCAATACAGTCGCCGCATTAGGTAATGGCAAAGTTGGTAACGCTAAATCGTGCAGTTTGAGCACTTGACCTTGAAAATCCCACAGATTGCCATGGGCTTGATAACTGAATTCATTACCGACAGGATACAAGATGGCGCCAACCTCATTGGCGACATCATTGACAGTGTGTGGCAAGTTGGGTTCACCCACAATGGCAGGTTTACCACTGCGGAAAATGCCCGCCTTTTCACGGCCCACAAGCTCACGGGTATTACCGAGATAACTTTCATGGTCTAAATCGACCGACGTCAGTACGCTAATGTCGGCATCGATAATATTGGTAGCATCTAACCGTCCACCTAAACCGACTTCTAAGATAACCACATCAAGCTGAGCGGTTTTAAAGAGTATCAAGCCTGCGAGCGTAGCGTACTCAAAAAAGGTCAGAGAAATATCGCCGCGCGCGGCTTCAATTTGCTCAAATGCCGTAACAAAACCGCTATCACTGACATCGCTACCATTGATACGCACTCGCTCGTTGTACTTCAGCATGTGTGGCGAACTGTATACGCCCACAGTCAAACCCGATAGGCGCAGAATATTTTCGAGCATGGCGCAGGTGGTGCCTTTGCCGTTCGTCCCCGCCACTGTCACTATCTTGGTTGTACCTAAATCCAAAAGACCCAGGGTTTGCGCGACCTTAGAGACACGGGTTAACCCCATATCGATTTCGGTTGGATGTATAGATAGCAAATAATCCAACCACTGTTCCAATGCTGCATTTGACGCTGGTACTGTAAGCATGTCTGTATATCCTCGTATTCGATTATCTCTCAAATAAGATCTTTTCAATCCAACATGAATAATGGCCCAATGGCGAGCTTAGGTAATTGATATTGTTCTGGATAAGTCACATCAACTAAATAGAGTCCATGGGGTTTAGCCGTTGCTGCGGCTTGGTTTCTGTCTTTTAACGCGAGCAAATCGCCCATCCAAGTCAGTGGCTGATTACCTAGACCGATTTCTAACAATGAACCGACAATATTGCGCACCATGTGATGCAAGAAAGCATTCGCAGCGATATCAACAATCACATACATACCTTGGCGCGTGACATTAACGCAATGCACATTACGAAACGGTGTTTTCGACTGACACTGGACAGCGCGAAAGCTGGTAAAATCCTGCTCACCCAAGAGTGCCTGTGCCGCTTGGTGCATTTTGTCAGCATCGATATTGCCGTGATAATGGCTTACACCATGGCGTAAAATCCCAGGCCGAAAAGTGTGATTATAAATCACATAGCGGTAGCGTCTGGCGGTGGCCGAAAAGCGCGCATGGAAACTGTCGTCGACTTCTTTGACCCAACGAACGGCAATATTGTCGGGCAAATTAGCATTCACCCCTAAGGTCCATGCGCCTTCATTACGAATAGCATTGGTTTCAAAATGGACCACTTGGCCTGTGGCATGCACGCCCGCATCGGTACGGCCAGCGCAGAAGACGCCGATAGGCTCATTGGCCACTATCGATAACGCCCGTTCTAATTGCCCTTGTACTGAATCGACTTCGGCCTGACGTTGCCAGCCAAAATAACCATTACCGTCATATTCAATACCTAATGCAATCCGCATCCACTTATCCTCACAATTGATTTAGCGGCGCATTTTATCACAGCAGCCCATAAAAAAAACGGCGCTGAAGGCGCCGTTAGATTGAAACACTCTCAACCGGGATTAACTAATCTCTTTGAGCAAACGTCCAGCTTCATCCTGCTGGCGCTCGTTACCGTCAATTTGCACTTCTTTGAGCAGGGCTTTCGCACTGTCGCTGTCGTCAATTTCGATATAAGCACGCGCTAAATCCAGCTTAGCGTTGACTGAGTTTTCTTCATCATCAACATCGATCATCGCGGCATCACCGATTAAGGCACCGACATCACTCATCTCAACGTCAACTTCCGAATACAAATCGGTATCAGCCCCCTCTTCATCGGCATCATTCAGCAACTTGTCGATGTCGATAAAACCGTTTTCATTTTGAAAACTGGTTAAATCATGGTCAGGAACAAACTTTTTCTGCGCTTTTCGCGACTCCTGGGCATCGAGTGCAGCCAAGGCTTCATCGACGGTAAGATTATGATCATCGACCAGAGAGAAACTGTCTTCCGACGTCAACACATCTTCATCGTCATAATCTGTATTGGCTGTAAAAGCGGCGAGCACATTATCGTCACTTAAGTCTAGCCCTTGCTCAAGGTCCAAATCATCCGCGTCTTCTTTGATATCAAGTTTAAAATCTTCACTAAAATCAATATCGTTACGCGTAGCCTTAATGGGCTTCTCTTGAGAAGCATAATCGACCGCTGTGGCATCTTTGTTAGGCTCAACATCATTAGCCGTTACATCTGCTTGCGTTGCCGCAGGCTTAGCCTTAGGCGCAAAATCTAGCTCTGAGTCCCAATCGAGCACATGGGGATCTTTGCTCTTATTGGCTTTTAAATCATTAAAGAAAGAAGATTCTTTTTCTTTAACACTGGCCGCGGCTGCAGCAGCGGCCAAAGTGACTGCGGCCGTCGCTAATACATCTGCGTCGTTATCGTCACTCAATTCCTCGACTAATGTAAAAGTATCATCGGTGCCATCGATAGAGTGAGCCGCACCAATGCCTTTAAGTAAATTATCTTCGTCAACTGAATTGTCTTCTGAATCGAGCTGCGCCGTTTCCATATCGAAGTCGAATTCATCTTCATCGGCATCCAATTGCTCCGGCACATCAAACTCAGCTAAGAGTGCATCTAAATCATCATCACCTGACGCTTCACCTTTTATGTCTTCCGGTAACGAAGCTTCTAATTCTGCTGCGATTTCTGCACTGATATCATCATCTTCGGCATCGACTTTGAGTTCAGGCTCAGCATCAAAACTCGCCAGTAGTGAATCAATATCATCGGATTCTTCTACGCCTAATTCATTAAGCTCATCGTCTAACTCAGCGGCAATTTCAGCACGAATATCGGGCTCGACTTCAGGTTCAACCGCTGGCGTCGGTTTATCAAAATCCGCTAACAGAGCATCAATATCATCGGTATCTTCCACACCCAGCTCATCAAGCTCAGCGTTTAACTCTGCGGCAATTTCAGCGCCGAGGTCGGGTTCAACTTCAGGTTCTGCTGGTTTATCGAAATCGGCTAACAGGGCGTCAATGTCGTCGGTATCTTCTACGCCCAGTTCATTAAGCTCAGTGTCTAGCTCTGCGGCAATTTCAGCACCGAGATCAGGTTCAACTTCAGGTTCTGCAGGTTTATCGAAATCGGCTAACAGGGCATCGATGTCATCGGTGTCTTCTACGCCCAGTTCATTAAGCTCCGCATCTAGTTCAGCAGCAATTTCAGCGCCAAGATCAGGTTCGACTTCAGGTTCAGCGGCTGGCGTTGGTTTATCGAAATCAGCTAATAAGGCATCGATATCATCAATGTCTTCTCCGCCAATTTCATCATCTAGCTCATCACTGAGTTCTGCCGCGATGGCAGCACTGAGATCTTCATCATCAGACGCAACCACGTCTGGTGCAGGCGCTTGTGCAATCTCAGTATCTTCTGCAGGAACACTAAACTCGGCAAGTAATGCATCAAGATCATCGTCATCCGCGATGGCTTCATCGGCAGGTTTAGTGTCTGCGACTTCAACATCATTCAGCTTAGAAGTAACATCATTACTGTCATCTTCTTGAGCTAAATCGTTCGCAAAGTTACGCTCTAATTCACTTAAATCCTCTTCGGCTTCGGTGCTGTCTTCAGAAGTGCTGTTGTCAGAACCTAGGCCCGCTAATAGTGCATCAAGATCGGCTTCCTCAAGAATATTGCCAGATTTAGGTTTCTCCTCAACAATATCCTCTTCCTGATCGCCCATGGCTTCGGCCCACAGATCATCAAGAGATTGCCCTTCGTCTTCAACCTCAGGTTCGGCAGTCGTACCGGGGTCGACAAACATCTCTGACGCGATATCCATCTGATCGTGGGAGTCAGTCAAATCTTGCTCAGGTTGTAAATCGACACTGCCCATATCAAGAAGACTATCGATGGAGTCCGCATGGTCAGAATCTAAATGTACCGCCATATCGTCTAAATCGTCATCATCCATGTCCATGATGGCGGTACCCGCAATCCCAGCGGCACCGGCGGCCATAACCGCTTCTTGTGTCTGCATTTCACGACGTTCTTTATTGCGTTTACGGCGCAGGAACCAGAACACAGCAAGCAGTAAGAACAAGGCAGGGATCACAGCCGCGGCAATCAATAACACAGGACTATTAAGGATATTGCGCCACAAGTCATCGGGCTCAATAGGTGCCTCTGCCTCTACTTCAGCTTCAACAGCTGTCGTCTCTGGCACTTGCGCAGCTTCAACCTCAGCTTTCAAGGCTTGGTTTTGTAGTTTACTGGCTTGAAGTGTTTCTTCCAGCACAGCAATCCGTTGATTTAATTCTTCAACTTTAACTTTTAGCGCTTCAACATCTGAAGTGCGCACTGAGAGTTGATCTTGCGTGCGGGCTAATTCATCGGTTAATGACAGATTTTTGCTTTCTGCCGCTTCTAACCGCGCCGTCACATCTGAACTCAGCATCTTGGGCTTTTCTGGAACAGGTGTTTCAGCAACCGCTTTAGGTGGTGTCACTTTCGTTTCAACAATCACCGCAGGAGCCCTGACTGGCGCTTTCGCTGTCGTCACCTTAGCTGGCGGTTTAGACGTTGCTTTCGCCGGAGCCCGAGATTGTCTATCACTTTGCTCTGCTCTGGCTATTGCCATACGATTGGGGATCGACAGCATGACTTCTTTAGACGGAATGAGCAGGATCATACCGCGTTCTAAACTGTTATAACTGGCAGAGTTAAACGCATGAGGGTTAGCATCGTATAAGGCGGCCATCACCTGATAGACGCTTACACTGGCATCAGGACGGACTTTTTGCGCTATGCTCCAAAAAGTGTCTTTCGATGTCGTTGGACCATATTGATTGTTAACTTGACGGATCTGTCCGTCTGGCCCCATGATTTTTAAGGGTTTTAATCTTGGTGTATCTGCAGCAACGGCGGGATCAATAAAATAAGCGGTAGAAGAAACAGCTAAAACAGTGGCCATTAGACCCACAAGATACGAAGTGCGAAATTTCATCAATCCTTCCCTTTGAAGCGCTATAAAGTTATCTCACTGATAACAGGCTTTAGGCAATTGTATTTATTGAGATTACTATAAACCAGAAATCCCCGCCCTGCTACTGTTCACAATTGTAAAACAAAAAAAGCCTGCTGACAGCAGGCTTTTCAATGGGCATCAAATGCAATCTAATGCTTAGTAATAATCTCTCACTAAGATCTCGGCAATTTGCACACTGTTCAAGGCTGCGCCTTTACGAATATTGTCTGACACGACCCACAAGTTAATCCCGTGAGAATGAGAAATATCCTTACGAATGCGCCCCACATAAACCGGATCGGTTCCTGCGGCATCTGTCACTGCTGTTGGATAATCATCATCGGATTCAAACAATACCACTCCTTCGGCATTACGCAGTAAAGCTTTAACGTCTTCGGCATCAACAGGCTGACGAGTTTCGATATTAATGGCTTCTGAGTGACCATAAAACACAGGCACACGTACGGCGGTCGCATTCACTAAAATCTCATCGTCACCGAAAATCTTCTGGGTTTCCCAGACCATTTTCATTTCTTCTTTGGTATAGCCGTTATCCATAAATTTATCGATTTGTGGCAATACGTTAAAAGCAATTTGTTTTGGATAGACTTCAGCGTCAGCAGGTAAACCTTGCAGTAATTTAGTGCACTGATGCGCTAATTCTTCAATAGCTTTTTTACCTGTGCCCGATACTGACTGGTACGTTGCCACATTAATGCGGCTGATACCATAGGCATCATAAATAGGCTTAAGTGCCACCAGCATTTGAATCGTTGAGCAATTTGGGTTAGCAATGATATTGCGATTGCGGAAATCAGCGATAGCATGCGGATTCACTTCAGGTACAACCAAAGGAATATCGATGTCGTATCTAAAGTGAGAGGTGTTATCAATCACAACACAGCCTGCTTCAGCGGCAATCGGTGCCCATTTGGCGGAAACATCACCACCTGCAGAGAAGAAACCAATTTGAGCTTGGGTCCAATCGAAGGTTTCTACGTCGAGAATGGTAATTTGTTTGCCATGAAAGCTGACCGTTTCACCGGCGCTGCGGCTACTGGCTAAAGGGTACAAATTGGCAACCGGGAAATTACGCTCTTCGAGGATCTCTATCATAGTTTGACCCACTGCGCCCGATGCACCTAAAACGACAACATTAAATTCCTGTGACATAGCTACTGACCGACTCCTGAAAAACCTAAATTGGACAACCAATCTACCTCAGATTGACCGTCATAAGCCAGCGCCAATGCACTAAATTCGCGTCTATGTTGGTGATTTTTTCTCATAGTGTCGAAGCCATTCTCATTTAAGAATGTATTTCTGAACATCTTGTCATCATCGCGCAAATCATAGACAAAACGCGCGAGCTGTAATAACGCTTTTTCATTCGGCGCGGTCGCAAGTTCGACCGCCTTAATGTTAAAGCTTGGCAAGAGATCCAGCAGACTTTTATCGGCAGCAATATTAAGTAACTGACACAGCTTTTGATAGAGCATAAAAGTGCCGCGCGCCTTACCTTCTAAGCTGTAACCTGCAATATGCGGGGTGGCAAATTCAGCCAGTGGCACCAGTTCAGGCATCGGTGTTGGCTCGCCTTCCCACACATCAAGTACAAGTTTGAGATCATCACGCTGGCGTTTAACTCTGACAAGTGCTTTGTTATCTATCACATCACCGCGGCAGCAATTCACTAACCATGTATTGGGTTTGAGCGCCTTTAAGCGCACCTCATCGAACAAATGTTTGGTTTTATGCTCGCCCGTGCGCGTGATGGGCACATGCAAACTGATGATATCGGCCTGCGCCATGATAGTTTCTAAGCTCACAAAACTGCGCGGATCGCCCTGTTTCTCTTTGATGGGATCATTAAGCAACACGCTAATACCGTAGGCTTGCAAACATTTTGCTGTTGCAGTACCGGTATTACCCGCGCCCACTATGCCGACGACCTTGCCCTTAAGCGGCGAATCAAACCGCTGTGCTAGCTCCAGCATAGCGATAAAAGCAAATTCCCCAACCGCAGTCGCATTGCAACCTGGCGCATTAGAGAAGGGGATATTACGCTCGGCAAGGTAGGCTAAATCCACATGATCTGTGCCTATAGTGGCACTGCCGACAAACTTCAGTTGATGATTGTCCGAGAGCAACTCGGCATTCACTTTGGTGACTGAGCGCACTAATAACACATCGGCATCGCGCACTTGCGCTGCGGTTAACGTGCGGCCATTAACAGGAATAATTTCCCCGAGATCGCCAAATAACGGTTCAACAAAGGGCATATTTTCATCGACTAAAATCTTCATGGGCACCTGATCTGAAAAATGGGAATGGAAGGCATCAAGATGCTCGGTATTCTAACAAGACTAATGGGATAAATCCTTGTCGATGCAACAGGTTTACAAAAAACGCCCATAAAAAAGGGAAGCCTAAGCTTCCCTTCTATCGCGTTTGATAAACAAACTTATTTGAATTTACGCATCACTAGCGTGGCGTTTGTACCGCCAAAACCAAAGCTGTTACTCATGACAGTATTCAGCTCAGCATCGCGATATTCACGCACGATAGGCATATCTTTCGCCGCTTCGTCCAGATTTTCGATATTGATGCTTGGGGCAATAAAGCTGTTTTCCATCATGATTAAGCTGTAAATCGCTTCATGTACGCCTGCGGCGCCTAATGCATGACCTGTCATAGACTTAGTCGATGCAATCGGTGGGCACTTGTCTTTGAAAACTTCACGTAGCGCTTCTAATTCACGCACGTCGCCCACTGGCGTTGAAGTGCCGTGAGTATTGATGTAATCGATTGGGGTATCGACATCCATCATCGCCATTTGCATACAACGCACAGCGCCTTCACCCGATGGTGCCACCATGTCATAACCGTCTGAAGACGCGCCATAACCAATCACTTCAGCGTAAATTTTTGCGCCGCGAGCCAGAGCATGCTCTAACTCTTCAACCACTAAAATACCGCCGCCGCCAGAAATCACAAAACCATCACGGTCTGCATCATAGGTACGAGAGGCTTTTTCGGGTGTGGCATTGTACTTGGTTGACAGTGCGCCCATAGCGTCGAAGCCCATGGTCAGTGTCCAATCCACTTCTTCAGCACCACCGGCAAACACCATGTCTTGCTTACCCATTTGGATAAGTTCAACGGCGTGACCAATACAGTGGGCGCTAGTTGCACAGGCTGAACTGATAGAATAATTCATGCCTTTAATTTTAAATGGCGTGGCTAAACAAGCGCTGGCCGTGCTCGACATGATGCGAGGCACAATATACGGACCTACGCGTTTAACGCCTTTTTCACGCAATGTATCGGCAGATTGTACTTGGTTAGACGATGATGCGCCGCCTGTACCCACAATCAAACCTACGCGCGGATCTGAATACTGCTCTTCAGTTAAATTGGCATCGGCAACCGCTTCTTGCATAGCAATGTAGGCATAAGCTGCTGCATCACCCATAAAACGCAATGCCTTACGATCGATATGCTCAGCAGGGTTTAACTTGATGTCACCCCATACATGGCTACGTAACTGCATCTCTTCAAACTGAGCTGAATGCGTAATACCACTGCGGCCCGCTTTCAGTGACTCGGTCACTTCTTGCTTGTTATTACCGATACTTGAAACAACACCCATTCCGGTGATCACGACTCTTTTCATTTTATTGCTATCCATTGTGTACATGTCAGTACCTACTTTTCGCTGAGCCAATAGTATCTGTTTTGACTCAATTAAGTGGTCAGCTTTCCATAAAGGCGAGTAAAATAATGCCAATTATGAGACCGAGAGTAAATTTCTTTGACTGCAGAGCCCAATAAACCTTGCCAAATTAAGCGCGATTACCCGCAATTAATCAACCTTTATCCCGCAACAGCTCACACTGATGCACACTATCTCAGCAAATTGAGCATTTATCAGCAGCGGATATTTGAGGCTCATTCACAGCAAAAACTCTTAGTATTAGGGCAAATCGGTTTAGGTAACGGGCTTGAACTCTTATCTTGGTGGCGCACTCAGACGAACCCTAACCAACGATTACTCCTTAACGTATTCGAACCCAATCCGATTAATGCGTACGAACTTAAATTACTTTGGGATCAATCCGCCGGTTTAACCAAAGTGCCTGAACTTGAGCCACTTGCCCAACGCTTACTTCATACAGAGCCGACAGCTATTATAGGTTGTCAGAGATTAATTTTTGATGACGGTCGTACCACAATCGACCTGCACTTTGGTGATATTCAATCCCAGCTCTGTTCACTCATCCATTCTCCGCTTCACCCCGTTCAGCACTGGCTGGTATTGCCCCATCTACAAAATGGGTTAAATCAGCAGATCCATTGGCAGATGGCAAAACTCAGTGACGATAGCGCCACTGTTGCAACGATTGGATTAAACGAATCAAGCGGACTAAGCGAAACACCAGTGAGCCGTTTCCAAGCCTGCGGCTTTGAGGAGAGGGATTTTACCTGCGCTGCAATACAGACAAACCCTCAGCCTGATGCCATTTTGTTACACGAGCGCCACGTCTTACGCCAGCAAGATGCTAAAGCCTATGCCTTTAATCCTATGGCTGCAATCTTACCCTCGGACGCGCCCAGCTCGATTGCCATCATAGGCGGCGGGTTAGCCTCGGCGCATTTGGCACTGTCTTTGGCGGAACGCGGCAAAAGTACGCAGCTCTTTTGTAAAGATGCCAAGCTTGGCCAAGGCGCCTCGGGCAATCGCCAAGGGGCGATTTATCCGCTGCTGACACCGGAAAATGATGAATTAAGCCGCTTCTTCCAGCAGGCATTTTTATTTAGCCGCCGTCGAGTACAGGCGCTGACATCTGTCCCCGCCCCAAATCAAACGCCGATTTCCCATGATTTTTGCGGGGTATTGCAAACTGCCCACGATGAACGCAGCCAATTACGACTCGATAAAATTATTCAAAGCCAGAACTGGCCAAGTGAAATTGCCTATCGAGTCGATGCGCAGCAGGCTAATTCTCTTGCGAACATTAATATTGACAAATCAGGCTTTTTCTATCCGCTGGCTGGCTGGGTTTGTCCCTACGAATATGCCGAAGCCGCAATACAAAAAGCGCAGCAGCTTTCTGAGGTCAAACTCCATTTGGAGACTGAGATCCTTGAAATTGAGTATCAAAGTGAAGGTTGGTATTTAATCACCGCTAAGCATCGCTTTGGCCCCTTTGCGCAAGTTGTGCTCGCCAATGGCGCAGCGCTCACGCAATTTGATGCCAGCAACAAATTACAAATTAGCCCTTTTCGCGGCCAAGTCAGCCATGTGCCCGCTCAATTTCAATTGAGTCAGCTCGCGACTGTGCTGTGCGCCAACGGTTATTTAACCCCGAGTCACGAAGGACTCCACTGCCTTGGCGCGAGTTACGTTAAAGAACCTAAGCATCTAGATTTTTGCCCGCAGGAGCAACAAGAAAACCTCGCCAAAATGCACGAGAGTTATCCCAATCAGCCTTGGCTTGAAGATATCGACATGAGTGGCAACAATGCCCGTGTTGGCGTGCGTATGGTGACGCGGGATCATTTCCCTATGATGGGCTGCGCACCCGATGTGGCGCAAATTATTAAGGATTATGCGCAACATCAACTCACGAAAGAGAGTCGTCACTACTGGCAAACCACGCCAGCGCCGGTGCATCAAGGGCTGTATATTCTCGGTGGGTTAGGCTCACGGGGGTTAAGTTCTGGGCCATTGGCCGCCGAATGTCTCGCGGCGCAGCTTTGCGGCGAGCCAATACCACTCGATAAAGCTACTCTGTGTAAACTCAACCCTAATCGTATGTGGCTGCGAAAATTGCTCAAGGGCAAAGCGCTCTAGGCAATCAATCGCTAGAAAAATAACGTTTTTGAGCGCTATAAAAAAGGGATTAAGCCATGGCTTAATCCCTTTTTAAAAATGTTATTTTTAAACCAATTAAGCTGCTGTGATGGCTATCGCGTTATCAATGCTGCTAGGTTCAAGGCTGCTAGACCCGACACTACTGGATTCAACATGTCGAGGTTTTCGCGGCGCTCTGGGCCCTTTCACCCGAGTACGATTGTTGTTATCACGACTCTGACGGATGAGCGCATCGCCGCTTAAGTTCGAAGGTAGACCAGATACTAGGCTCGATGTCAGGCTTGCAGCCTCACGGTGGGATTTAGCCAATCTGTCGTATAGCAACACATTGACCGAAGCCGCAAGATTCATACACCCGACCGTAGGCACATACACTACGGCATCGGCTTTATCGATAATCTCTTGGCCAATGGTGCCATCTTCAGGACCAAACACATAAAAGGCTTTCGCGGGATGAACAAAATCCGGCAGCGGCGTCGCGCCCACCACCAAATCGACACAGATAAGCTGAGTGTCCGCCGGAACCGCGGCTAACAATGAAGTGACGCCAGTGAGCGGAATGCGCTCGCCAGCATCTTTAGTATCGACATGGTATTGCACTGCACCCGAACGCGCGGCTAACTCGTAGCGCCTGCCAGTGTAAAATACGCCATCGACGCCATAACAACCCGATGCGCGCATAATGCCACCGACGTTAACGGGCGTTTTAGGATTCACTAAACCGATAAATACCGCGCTGGCATCGAGCGTTTGCTCACAGGCTAATTCAGCACTCGGCATTTCTACACTCGTTACTTCGGTATTAGTCACGTGCTCGTTGTCAGTCATCGGCTGGGAGCTAGGCAACATCCAATTCGCCTATAATCTTTGCCTGCAGCTGTGTCCATGCTTGTTCAACCAAGGCATAATCGGCATCATTTAATTCTTGGCGCGCGAGCGCTAAACAGTCGGTCATTTTTAGCATTAAAGCATCAAGATCCGTTTCACCCTGCGCTTCTAATTGCGACAACACTACGGCCACATGGCCCTGTAAGTAGCCACAGGCAAACAAAGCATCGTCATCACCATGGCTAACAACGCTGGCGATCCACTGTTCTAATGCGTCTTCGTAATGCTCTAACATGGGTCTAACTCTCCATTAATACTGGATTGGCCGACACATCTGCTGCGACCAATAAATCTGGATTGGCCACCTGATACATAACGTAATCATGGTAGCCCGTCGTCACTTTATAATAGCCGCCAAGCTCGCTATCTAATTTAGGGTCGCCACTATCCACAATTAGTGGTCGTCCATCAAGTGCTTTTAGCTTAGTTTTTGTGGCAAGGATAATAATATTGTCTTTTCCGATGCGCCGAATGAGCTCGGGCGACAACTGTTGATTACCGCGCCCTAAGATATGGCCTTGGCCACCAATTAAGGTAATCACCAACTTAGTCGGCTTATCTTGGGTCAGTTCGAGTAATTTATTCGCGGTTAAGTCACTGCCAACAAGGTTTTTATCTTGAATGAGATCAACACCGAGCAGGGTATTATCGAGGCCTAACTCTTCCATCACAAAGGCAACCGTACTGCCAGAGCCCATGATGTACAGTTCATCTTCCATTTGATTGATCACATCGGCGGCGATATCGGCCAGCACGAGTTCATCGACTTCCTTGCCGCCCATCTTCACCGCTTGCACATAACGCGGCTCGGCGGGCACTAAGAGCTCACCAAATCGTTTAGCGCGCACTGCGCCTTGGCGAAAAGCCACTTCGTCAATATCCATCACATCGGCGGACATCAAACTGACAAGTTCGCCATCGAGTAACATCTTGACCACCATGCCAGACGCATGGGGCGTAATACCGTAAACGCCGGAATGAATTTTCACCCCAGCAGGCACGCCGAGCACAGGGAGTTTGTCGTCGATAGTGGCTTGTTCAAATACGGAGTAAACATCGCGGGCCGTACCATCGCCACCGGCAAAAAGGAGTAAATCCAGCGGTTCATCCAGCAGCGCACGCACAACGGCCTGCGTATCCAGTGCCTGAGTTTTATCCGGAGTTTGATACACCACTCGCGTGGTAAAACCGAGTGTTTTAGCGGCGTCTTCACCCATGATGCCTGAAGCGGTAATGACTTCAATGTCATCACTATAATCACGGATAACCTCGAGGGCCTGCATCATACGCAAGGCGGCTTTGGGTTCAGCGCCTAAGGCGATCGCCTCTTCGGCAACGCCATCGCTGCCCTTAAGGCCAACACTGCCACCTAAGCCAGCTAATGGATTGATAACTAACCCTAAACGAAACCGAATCACCCTTTACCTCACTTAACGCAATCTTTTGATTTTTTTATACTTTTATTTTAATGGATATGACTAGGCCGTATGGGCTGCAACACTCGGTTTATCCTTAGGGATAAAGAATACCGCCAGCATAGCGGCAAAGGCGCATACTGCGGCAAATACCCAAGACCAAACCGCCCCGCTACCATCGCCCCAAATAAAGCCACAAATCCAAGTACCGAGCGCGCCGCCAACCCCAAAACTTAAACTGGCGTATAGGGCTTGACCTTGGCTTCTGTGACTCGCATCAAAATGTTTATGCACAAATTGAATCGATGCCGCATGGGTTAAACCAAAGGTAAAGGCATGTAATAATTGGCTAAAACCAAGCCACAACACGCTATCTACCCCGAAGGCAACCAATAACCAACGTAGACAAGTCATGCCGATACTGACAATCAATAAGGTATTCACGCCAAAGCGACCCAGTAAACGCGGCGCGAACATAAACATCACGATTTCGGCCATAGCGCCAAGGGCGACAAATATCCCCGCCGAGGATTCGGAGTAACCCGCTTGCTTTAAATATAAGACGAAGAAGCCGTAGAAAGGTCCCGCGCTCATTTGCAGTAACATGGCCGAGACTAAGAACCAAATGATCGCCCGATTCCATTGCAATGGCGGCCGCACTTGGCTGGTGTCGCGCACTAAACGATTTGCTGGTAATGGCAACGCACTGGCTAACATGCCGATAAATAATGACAAACCGATATAAGGCAACACCTCAGTGCCCCACTGACCAATGGCAAAGCCCGCACCGACAACAAGACAGATATAACCGACACTGCCCCAACTGCGAATTTGACCGTAGCGGCTGGCATTCTCGCCTAAGGTTTCTAAGGTGATCACTTCAAGCTGGGCGAGGATCGCATTCCAAAAGAAAGTATAGAGGGCCAAACTCAGCGCCATATACACAAAACCACCATGGTAGAAGAAACTCAAATACGCCAGCGCGGCGGCTCCCGCGCCCATTTTGATCAGCTCGGCGCGCATCCCCGTTCGGTCAGCCACTTTAGCCCACACATTCGGCGCAACGATGCGCGTCGCCATCAGGATGGCGAGTAAAAAGCCAATTTCTTGAGGATTAAAACCGCGATTTTCGAAGAAGACCCCAAGATAAGGGACCATAGTGCCGAGAATAGAAAAGAAGAAAAAATAGCAGGCACAAAGCCAGCGCAATTGCCGGCTTGTGCTAGAAGAAGTTGACATTAACGCATTCCATTTATCTCATGCCACTCATTGTATCGTTATCGCATACCAGCTATTTCATGCCACTTATCGCATACCAAGCACTGGCGTATGACTACGCACATCCTGATTTTGCGCTCTGTGTCTTAATAAGTGATCCATCAACACAATGGCAAGCATAGCTTCGGCAATCGGTACCGCGCGGATCCCAACACAAGGATCGTGACGACCTTTAGTGACCACTTCGGCCATTTCACCCTGCGCCGTCATACTTTGACCTGGCACACTGATGCTTGATGTGGGTTTTAACGCAATATGGGCAATAATCGGCTGACCCGACGAAATCCCACCGAGTACACCGCCCGCATGGTTGGATTCAAAGCCTTGCGGCGACATTAAGTCACGCCCTTCGGAGCCCTTTTGCGTCACGACACCAAAACCATCACCAATCTCAACACCTTTGACGGCATTAATACCCATCAGCGCGTGGGCGATATCGGCATCGAGTCTATCAAATACTGGCTCACCTAAACCCACTGGCACACCTGTCGCGATGACGGAGATTTTAGCGCCAATCGAGTCACCGGATTTTTTCAGCTCACGCATGTATTCATCGAGCGCTTCAAGCTTGCTAGCATCGGGGAAGAAAAAGGCATTTTGCTCAATTTGGTCAAGATCAATGGTCTGCGCACAAATAGGACCCAACTGCGACATATAGCCGTAGATCTCGATACCGTGAACTTGCTTTAAATACTTTTTAGCCACCGCACCCGCCGCAACCCGCATCGCGGTTTCACGGGCTGAAGAGCGGCCACCACCGCGGTAGTCACGCATACCGTACTTTTGCTGGTAGGTATAATCGGCATGTCCTGGACGGAATAAATCTTTGATATTAGAGTAATCTTGACTGCGTTGATCGGTATTTTCAATCAAGAGTCCAATCGAGGTGCCCGTGGTTTTACCTTCGAAAACGCCGGATAAAATCCGCACTTCATCGGGCTCACGACGGGCCGTGGTATATCGGGATGTCCCTGGGCGACGGCGGTCAAGATCATGCTGCATATCGGCTTCGGTTAATTCAAGCCCTGGTGGGCAACCATCAATAATGCAACCCAGTGCAACACCGTGACTCTCACCAAACGTCGTCACTACAAAATTTTGACCAATACTGTTTCCAGACATCCGCTTTGTACACCTTAGGTTATTTGTTCATCGCTCCGTGTCCAGCGACCACTGGACAATTTATTTTCCCGCTGCAAGCCTAACTGGCAGCGGGAAAAGTCTCAACCTAATTTGCTATCTTAGGCTATTGTGCGTCGCGATAAATGCCGAACACTGACTGATTTTCGACCAGTTGATCGCGGGTTAATACGAATACGCCATCGCCACCATTTTCAAAGTTAATCCAAGTGAATGGCACTTCTGGGAACTGCTCAATCAAATGCACCATAGAATTACCGACTTCGACTACGAGCAAACCCGTTGGTGTTAGGTATTGCGCGGCATTGGCCAGTATACGTTTGGTTAAATCTAAGCCGTCGCGACCTGAGGCTAAACCAATGGCAGGCTCATGATGATATTCATCAGGCATGTCGCCAATGTCTTCGGCATCCACATAAGGTGGGTTTGAAACAATCAAATCATACTGAGGCCCTTCAGGGATGGCCGAAAACAGATCCGATTGCATCGGGAATACTCTGTCCATCACACCTAAGGTTTCGATATTGATTTGCGCCACATCTAAGGCATCTTCGCTGATATCCAGCGCATCGACTTCGGCGTCTTCAAATTCATAGGCACAGGCAATCGCGATACAAGCGCTGCCAGTACATAAATCTAAAATACGTGTGACTGGCTTGTTATATAACCAAGGGCTAAAACGGTTAGCGATCATTTCGGCAATCGGTGAACGAGGCACTAACACGCGCTCATCGACGTAAAACTCAAGCCCAGCAAAACGCGCTTTGTTGGTCAAGTAAGGCACAGGTAAGCGCTCTCTCACCCGACGAATGATCAACTCGACAATTTTATGCTTTTCACTGCTGGTCAAGTTACTTAAAATCACTTGCTGACCGATTTCTTCGGGTATGTGTAAGGCATGGAAAACTAAGGCGATGGCTTCATCCCACGCATTATCAGTACCATGACCATAATACACATTGGCATCGTTAAAACGGCTCACGGCCCAACGTAACATATCGCCAATAGTACGTAATTCTGTCACAGCTTCATCTACAAAGATCTTATCCAAAACGTGCTCCCGCTAGTTTGTTCGCAAACATTGTAACTGAACTCTATTCAGAAACCATAGGATTCAATAGAATACCCGCCATGAATAAAGACGACGACAAAGAAGGCTTGGCGATGTTCTCAAAGCTTATTGATGGAATTAAACCCATCACCCAAAATAAGCGACACTTTCGCATGCCCTTAAAAACCAAACAGGAAATAGAACTGAAAGAGCAGCAACTGCATGCTAACAGTTATTTCTCAGATACTTATCAGCCACTACTGCCTGTACAAGGGCCGATGCGTTGGTTAGAAGAAGGTGTTGACAGTTTAGAACTCAAACGCCTCAGACGTGGAGATTACCAGCCAGATTTACTGCTGGATTTACACGGCTATCGCCAATCGGAAGCCAAACTTGAGTTAGCGGCACTGATCCAAGCCTGCGTCAAACAACAGAGCCTGTGCTGCTGCATTATGCATGGTTATGGCAGTGGCATATTGAAACAACAAGTTCCCATGTGGTTAGTGCAGCATCCTATGGTGAAAGCTTTCCATCAGGCGCCTAAAGAATGGGGGGGCGATGCGGCGTTATTAGTGCTGATTGATATTGGCGAGCTGCCGCATAGACGTTAGCTAGCTATCGGCTTAGGCTTTAACACTTACTATTTAGCGAAAACAAACGGCCCATTTAATGTGGGCCGTTTGTTTTGTAAAAGAGATATAAACCTAGATTAGCTAATACTATGCGGGGCGTGCTGCCACACGATTGAGGCTTGCTCGGCATGTTTATCAATGAGCGTAATGCCTGACGTCGCGAATAATGGCGGCTCAACGCCAGCCACTAACTCACTGACTAAGTAGCCCAGTAACGGCATGTGAGCAATCACTAGTACTTTATCCGCTTTGTATAACTCAGCATAAGCCACAACCAAGGCGGCTACATTAGCGGGATCGCCAGAAGGCACAAGATCATCGGCGACTAACCACTTACGCGGCTCAGGAAAATGCTGACTCAGTTCCTGCCACGTTTGCTGTGCTCGTAAGTAAGGACTAACTAAAACAAGATCGAAATCAGCCACACTGCGAGCTAGCCAGTTGCTCATCAACACAGTATGGTGCCTTCCAACATCGGTCAGTGTTCTGTCTCTATCAGACTGAGCATTAAATCCGGCGTCACCATGTCTCATCAAAAATAGCTGCATACTTCTCTCGCGACTCAAACTTGTTTTTGTTTTATCCCAATTGTAGCCCTAAAATCCGTTTCAACAAACCTCACAAGACTTAATCTTTAGTCGATAAACACAAGAGATATTTGCTAAAAACCATTAAGACTATCAATATATAACAAGCTATCGTTACCGGAGTGTCTCTTTGCAAGCCTCTCAGTCCATATATAAAAGTCCAAATGATCACCGCCAGTATCGTTATCTTGTATTAGATAATGCACTCAGGGTGTTATTGGTTGAAGACCAAGATGCCAGCCAAGCTGCCGCATCTATGGCTGTAGGCGTGGGTCATTTTGATGATCCCGCAGATAGACCCGGCATGGCGCACTTTTTAGAGCATATGCTCTTTCTAGGTACTGAGAAATTCCCAGACTCAGGCGAGTATCACGCCTTTATCAACCAGCATGGTGGCAGCAATAACGCTTGGACAGGCACAGAGCACACTAACTTCTTTTTCACCATCAATGAAGAAGTGTTTGCCGACTCCTTAGACAGATTCAGCCAATTTTTTATCGCCCCAAAATTTGATTTAGATTTAGTCGATAGAGAACGCCAAGCTATTGAATCTGAATTTAGTTTAAAACTAAAAGATGATATCCGTCGAACCTATCAAGTACTCAAAGAGACAGTCAACCCACTGCATCCATTTTCGAAATTTTCCGTGGGTAACTTAGTCACCTTAGGCGGAGAACAGGCACAGGTACGTAGTGAATTACTCGATTTCTATCAAAGCCATTACAGCGCCAACTTAATGACCTTGTGCTTAGTCGCTCCGCTTTCCCTTGATGAATTACAAGATTTAGCCTGCCACTATTTTAGTGGGATCCGAAACTTGAACTTAGTGAAAAACTATCCTCAAGTACCACTATTTTCAGAAAAAGAACTGTTGAGGCAAATCGATATTGTGCCGCTTAAGGAGCAAAAACGCTTAAGCATCAGTTTTAATTTCCCAGGAATTGATCACTACTACAAACGTAAGCCTTTGACTTATATCAGCCATATTTTAGGCAATGAGAGTCATGGCAGTCTGTTGTCGTATCTGAAAGAACAAGGATTAGTGAACAACTTGTCTGCGGGCGGCGGTGTAAATGGTTATAACTTCAAGGATTACAGTATCGGTTTACAGTTAACCGATAAAGGGCTAGGCAATCTCGATGAAATTATCAGCTGCTGTTTTGAGTATATTGAACTTATCAAAACCCAAGGCTTAGATGAATGGCGTTATTTGGAGCGTGCAAACCTGCTCAAAATGGCGTTTCGTTATCAAGAGCAAGTTAAATCACTCGATTTAGCCAGCCATCTCAGCATTAATATGCATCACTATGAGGTCGAAGACTTGGTCTTTGGCGATTATCGGATGGATGGGCTGGATATCCCTGAAACCATTGAGCTACTTGAGCTCATGGTGCCACAGAATATGCGCCTGCAGCTTATAGCCCAATCGGTTAAAACCGATCGTAAAGCTAACTGGTATCACACGCCGTACAAAGTCCGCCCAATTGCGCCACAGTCCCTAGCTCGTTGGCAAGTGAACAGTATTCGCCCTGAATTACAACTACCGGCTGCAAATCCTTTTATTGTCGCCGACTCGATTGCCCGTCCGGATAAGAGCGATGTTGACGTGCCAGTGATAGTTGCTGAATCAACTGGATACCGCATTTGGCATAAGAAAGATGATGAGTTTAATGTGCCAAAAGGTCACATGTATTTATCGCTGGATTCAGAGCAGGCAAGTAAAACGCCAAGGCATGCCGCCCTCACCCGCTTATATGTTGAAATGCTACTCGATTATCTCACCGAGCCAACCTATCAGGCCGAAGTTGCTGGATTAAGCTATAACATTTATCCGCATCAAGGCGGAATTACACTGCATTTATCGGGCTTTACCGGCAATCAAGAAACGTTATTAGCGCTATTAATCCATAAAGCCAGAGAGCGCAATTTTACCGAAGAGCGCTTTGCCCTCATAAAATCTCAGCTACTGCGCAGTTGGCAGAATCAAACACAAGCTAAACCGATTTCACAATTATTTACGAGCCTGACTGTTACACTGCAAAAAAGCAGTTATGAACCAGCACGCATGGCTCAAATGTTGGAAGATATTAGCCTAGAAGATTTACATAACCATGTACGCGCCTTCTACGAAAAGATCTATCTTGAAGGGTTAGTCTACGGGGATTGGTTAGTCTCTGAAGCACAAGCTCTTGGCAAACGTTTAGAGCACATTTTATCCTTAATTTCGACGCCGAGCGCCGAGTCCACCAGAGAATTGGTGAATTTAACAGGCCAAGGCACGTTACTGAGAGAGCTCGCAATAGATCATCAAGATAGCGCAATTATTGTGTATTACCAATCTGCCGTGGCAACACCCGAAAAAATGGCGCTATTTAGCTTACTGAATCACACTATGTCGTCCACCTTTTTCCATGAGCTGCGTACTGAAAAACAGTTGGGCTATATGGTAGGCACAGGTTACCTGCCGCTCAATCGTCATCCTGGACTTATTTTCTATATTCAGTCACCCACAACTGGGCCACTGCATTTATTAGAGGCCATCGATGAGTTTATTGCCGACTTTAATTATGCAGTGATGCAAATCACCAACGAAGAATGGGAAAGCACAAAGGTAGGTCTGATTAATCAAATCATGGAGCACGACGCGAACCTCAAAACTCGCAGTCAACGTTATTGGGTCAGTGTCGGCAATAGAGATTATCAATTTAACCAAAGAGAACTCGTCGTAGACGAAATCACTAAGCTCACCCGCACTGATTTACTCAAATTCATGATGCGTAAAATGCGTACTAAGCACAGCGATCGCTTAGTGTTATTTAGCACAGGTGAACAACACAGAACCCAAGCCGCGCTGATGTCAGACAAAATGATCACGGATCTTAAAGTTTTTAAGCAAACGGCAGAAAAGTTTAATTTCTAAACAAAAAACACTTTTGCTCACACATTTGTGAGCAAAGTTAGGTAAACAAACAGAACCGCTACAAATCAGTCCAACTATAGTCGTATCTTTCAGTGTTGGGCGTAATCCTGATGTAAAACATGGCTAGCCTATGTTCTACCACTTCAGCACCGAACAATTTTACTGCATCTACATGCTGTTAAAAGGATTTTCTGCAGACTCCACTTTGACAAACCGCTCACTTTCTGGAAAAGTGATGTAACACAATTGTTTCATGGCATCCTCGGATAATAAGAACAAACACTATGCCTAAAGCACTCTTTAAAATCGTCTTGCTCGCTTTTTTTAGCTTGCATGCATTCGAAGACGTAAACGCATCTCCCTTTTCTGATAAATCTCCTATTATTCTCCAATCACAATCTTTTGGTGTCCCAGAAGGACTTTCCCAAAGCACTGTTACGTCTATCGTTCAAGACAATGATGGTTATATATGGATAGGAACATTTAATGGATTAAATCGATTTGATGGGAAAAACTTTAAGCATTTTTATGCTAATGATACCAGAACAGGCCTTCCCAGCTCTTTTATTAGAAGTTTACTTATTGATGATAAAGGCATTTTATATGTTGGAACCGATAGTGGCTTAGTCGTATATGATAAACTTCAAGAATCCTTTTCTCAGTATGGACTGTCGGTAAAAAGCTCTCCTGTTTGGAGCCTCAACTCAAGTGATAAGAGTTTAATTGTTGGAACTAACAAAGCAATTATAGATATAAATAACAAAGAAAAAACATACGAACTTTCAAATAAAGGCCTAAGTGAAATCAAAAAAACGATAAAAGTAGGCGACGATTATTACATAAGAGATTATGCAGGTACGTTATTTAAGCTCACCCAGAATGAATTAAAAGAGATAGCTAAAAAAACAATTGATTTCGAGCAAGAAGATCACTCAACACTACTCATATCATTAAGTGATGGACTATATAAGTATAAGGACAATAAAATAGTAAAAATTGATCCACGAGTATTTTCTCAACTCACGAAACACAAAAACACTATTTATGGTATCACTAATAAAAATATAGTTAATATTTCTAAAAATAGCATTGTAGGACTTCTAGCCACAGATAGCACAGATAAAACATCTTCATTTTTTGCAACCGAAGATATGTCTATACTAGGAAGTATTGATCAAGGCATCACTATTGTAAAAAAAGTAAATAATTTAGTGCAGAAAACCAACTTAACCACCGATAGCACATGGCATCTTACAAAAAACACTAAAGGCTTTCTGGTTTCATCTGACTCTGAAAAAATAAATCTTTTTGATGAAAATTTAAACCTAATCAAAAGTTTCAGCACTCATACTCAAGGATACAAATACGCAGTTCTAAGTGATGATGGACTTTATTTTGGTACTAATGCAGGGTTATTTTTACAGAAAGATGATTCATCCAGGTTGATTAGCAAAAATATAATATCATCACTCTCTATTAATGAAAATAGTTTAACAATTGCTGCTGGCACACCTGATGGGAAAGTTTTAATCATCAAAAATGGTGAAATTACTAACAGCATTGATACAAAAAAGAATGAGCCAATTTTTGACGTAGAGTTAACATCTGACAACCTAATATATATAGCCGGACAAGATGGACTGAAAAAATATGAAAATGGGTTATTAGAAAACTTAAACAATGAAATAACTTACAGCATCGAAAAAAGTGATAATGGCATTTACTTCGGAACATCAACATCACTGATGCTTTATAATGATACCAGTAAAAAAATTTCGAGAATACTTTCTAACAATAAAGAGATCTACGCCATTGTAGATAATGATGGTTTTATAACAGCCTCATCACTAAGTGAAGTCATTATTTTTGAAAAAAACAGTAAAGTATCTTATACCTTAAAAACATCAAATGGGAGTCAATATGAGTACAATGCTCCAAATGGTATTAATATAAACGGTAACACTCTACTTGCGGGGATCAGTGGAATTAGTCTAGTATCACCTAAAGATGTTGTAAGCTATGTAAAGAAAAGCAAGGTAAATAAAACAGAAATATCAGATTTCTTAGTATTTAATATAGTTCAAAATCAAGAAAGTAACTATCTAATACAATCAATCGCAGCATCTAATAAAATATCATTGAAATACTCTGACTATCCATTTTCGTTCAACTTTATATCTCCCATGTCAGACGACTCATCAACTAACTACTACTATAGGATGTTTGGCCTTTCTGATATATGGATACCTGCAAATGGAACAAACTCAGCAACATATACAAACTTATCTCCAGGAAATTATACTTTTCAAGTTTATGCGGTTAACTCACTTTCCGGTGAAAAAGCAGCAACAAAAGAGCTTGCTGTCATTATAACACCTCCTTGGTGGTCATCATTTCAAGCAAAATCTATTTATGCTGCAATTGTATTATGTATCTCATATCTAGTAATAAAAACGGTGCTACGTCGTAGAGAAACACAAAGACAGATTGTACTCAGCGAAGAAAGATTAAAACTTTCCCTTTGGGGAAGTGGTGATGAAATGTGGGACTGGGATATAGAAACTGGCAACATTTTTCGCTCCAATATTTGGGGAGCACTTGAATTTCCCCGTGATGGACATCGTTCAGGTAAATCGGATGAAGAGAGTAATATACATCCTATGGATCAAGAACGTGTTCGTGAAGCACTCAATAAGCATTTTTATGGTGAAACAGATCATTTTGAAGCCGCATATAGGGTAAAAGGCAAAGACGACAATTGGGTATGGATCTTAGACCGTGCCAAAATTGTAGAGCGGGATGACAAAG
The DNA here is from genome assembly GCF_025653705.1 of Shewanella sp. SM87. Classification (NCBI taxonomy): domain Bacteria; kingdom Pseudomonadati; phylum Pseudomonadota; class Gammaproteobacteria; order Alteromonadales; family Shewanellaceae; genus Shewanella; species Shewanella sp. SM87. Next base: position 2,747 of record NZ_JAKKSC010000013.1, on the reverse strand, counting down.
ATAATGCCCTGCGAATGACTGGAACGATTAAAAATATTAGTCAGTTTAAACAAAAGGAAGAACAACTAAAACTCTTTGAAAAAGCAATTGAAAACATTTCGGAAGGTATGTTTATCCTCGACAACGAATACCGTTTTGTCGAAGTCAACGAAGCTTGCTGTAAAATTTCATTACGTAACCGAAATGACTTTATTGGCAACTTACTCACATTTGATTTATATCCAGAAACCTTCTCCACCCAAATCAGAACCATGTTAAAACAGCAAGGTCGCTGGGCAAATGAAGTCGAAGCCGCCAGAGGAGATAACAGTCACTTCCATATGGAGCTCACTATCGATGCTATCTATGATGAGTTAGGCGAATTATCACACTATGTTGGTGTTTTTTCTGATATATCAAGACGTAAGCAGCAAGAAGAAGAGCTTAGAAAATTAACTAATAACGATCTCTTAACTGGACTGCCAAATCGCTCCAACTTACAAGTGACCTTAAGTAACCTAGTGAATCGAGAAATAGCTCATGCGCTTATGGTACTTGATCTTGATAATTTTAAACGTATTAATGACTCCTTAGGCCATCAAATTGGGGATGCATTATTAAAGCTCGTTGCTACCCGCATTAAGTCCTTACTTCCTAAAAATACCAGTATTTATCGTCTAGGCGGAGATGAATTCGCCATTGTATTAGACAAGGGTTCAGATATAAGCGCCAGCGCTGCGATTGCTAACCGTATTATTGAGGGATTAAAACCTGCATTTGACGTTAGCAATGAACAGCTAGTCCTAGGATTAAGTATTGGTATAGTGCTGTTCCCAGAAGATGAACAAAGCGAGCAAGCATTACTGAGAAAGGCTGACATTGCTATGTACCATGCTAAGTCTGCGGGAGGTAATTGCTACCAGTTTTATTCTGAGTCCTTGAACCAACATGCAATTAGGCAATTAGAAGTAGAAAATCTTATCCGTGAAGGCTTAAAAGATGATCTATTTGAAGTTTATTATCAACCTAAGGTTGATCTTAAAAGCGGTAAAATTGCAGGTATGGAGGCTTTAGTCAGATTAAATCATCCAGTACATGGCTTGATACCCCCAAATGATTTTATTCCGCTTGCTGAAGAAAACGGCTTAATTGTTGAAATTGGTGAAATAGTCTTACGCAAAGCCTGTTTCGCAGCACAGAAATGGCGTGAACAAGGCATATTCAGCGGCAGAGTCGCCGTCAATTTATCGTCACGTCAATTTGCACTGCCCGATATTCAACAGCGAATAGAGTCAACATTAAGACTCACTAAACTACCTGCATGTCATCTTGAATTAGAAATAACTGAAGGTACCGTCATTAAACAGCCGGAAACGGCTATTATTGTCATGCAGCAACTGGCTAAAATGGGCGTTAGTTTAGCACTCGATGATTTCGGCACTGGATACTCGTCCCTTTCATACTTAAAACGTTTCCCGATTCATACTTTAAAAATTGATAAAGCTTTTGTTGACGATATTGATAAGTCTGATCGCGATCTCAAAATGGTCGATTCTATTATCACTATCGCCCATAACATGGGGCTTTCTGTTGTAGGTGAAGGGGTAGAACAAGCTGCACAATTGAACATTTTACGGGCACTCAACTGTGAAGAAATTCAAGGCTATATTTTTAGTAAGGCCATAAAGGAGACCGAATTTACCTTACTACTCCAAGAAGACATGATAAAGCTAAACACAAAAAGCAACATTACATAATCAATTTACTCTCAACTTGATTGCGACTTACAACATTGGCACAACAAGTGCAACAGCACTATCAGTGTCAATAATAAATCAATATCAACTACCCTGAGAGAGAATTAGAATGATGAAAGGAATCCTTGCCGCCGTTACTTTATTATCTTCAATTAGTTTTGCAGTAAATACTTATGCACTTGAAGATAGCACTAAATTAGAACCAGCAGCTAAGTCAATTACTTCAGAAGAACCTGCAGTTAAACTTGCTCCAGTAGAAGTAACTGGGCATCCATATGTGAAGTTTAAACCTTTTGAAATCGCTGGGCATCCTTATGTGAAGTTCAAACCTTTTGAAATCGCTGGGCATCCTTACGTGAAGTTCAAACCTTTTGAAATCGCTGGGCATCCTTACGTGAAGTTCAAACCTCTCGAAGTCGCAGGACATCCTTACGTTAAATTTATTAACTCTGAAGTTGCATAACATTAATCAGGTTAAGGAGAGTGACTATGTTAAATTCAATCAAAAAAGCACTCGGTTTATCCAAGCCAGCGCGTAAAAAAGTTAAGTTGCCTGAAGGCTTGAATCACCTTGAAGTGATTTCAGCAAAAGGTTGGTGGAACTAATTTAAGTTCTGTAGCCATGAGTCTAACTCATGTACAGTGATAGTTAATTAAGTTAGCGCAGCTTAGAAACAATAAAGGGAGCATTGACTCCCTTTAGTTTTAAGTGAATATAAAAGTACTAAATAGTCATGTAGTCATGTAGTCATGGAAATTACCTAACCTGAGATCGGTTTAACAAGCCATAACTGTAATAGCATTAAACTCTGCGTTAGTGATGTTCAGTTGTGGCTTATTGTCTTTCAATTGATAGGCGATGAGTCCCGCAATCATGTTGAGCATAAAACCATGTACGCTGCGGTGTCTAGAGTGCTCTATTTGAGAGATGTTTTTTAACTGGTCGTTGATGGTTTCTATGATGAAACGTCTAGACAGCATCGCTCTATCCCACAACGACATCGCTTTTAC